>JANWZB010000147.1 GCA_025055035.1 Candidatus Kapaibacterium sp. | reverse complement strand
CTAAGACTTCTCTGATGTGAGTTTATAGTGTGCATGCTTGTACGCATAGGTTTATTATGTTTATCAGTAAATTGTGGTACAAGCGAAGTATTCTTCTCGGAAATCAAGTTTTGAAGTCTCTTCTTGACAGTGATGTGATATACTCCAACACTTAGTACCATCGTTGTCGTGCTATGTGTTTCAGGTGTTTCTGTATGTGGTATGTGCTGCAGTATCAACACTCCTAGTGCAAGGAGTAGCTAAACTGTATATTTTCATTAATTCACAACTCATTCAAAGACCAATGTATGTACAGATTAGTACACTTCCCAAGCCAGCAAGAACCCTTTCGTTACTTTGTGAACTGAAGATAGTTACTAGCAAATAGCTGCGTTCTTGTCACTAGGAGTGCGCTAGCGATGATTTTTAAAGTGTTTTTTCATATAGCTTAATGATAAAAATAGTAATGCAAAATTAAACAATTCAAACTCATTGTCTTATATGACATTTCTCCTGCGCAGCTAGAGCTGTTGCGCTTACACTTCAATACTTTGAGCGCAGAGTTGCTTCTATCATTCTATTCTACGTAGTGGAGTATACATACACAATAACTAGAAAGCAGCATGACGGCGCAAGGCTGTATGCTGCTTCCTACACAAGGCGGTTGGTGAAAAGTTAGGTAGTGGGTGTATTCTTTGAAGCTATGCAGTTATGCAGGAATGAACTTTGTAGACTCTTCCCAGGGTAAGTCGAATGCTTCGGCGACGGCTTTGTACGTAATAGTGCCACGGTAAATATTTAAGCCCAAGCGTAACTCATAGTTTTCACTAATAGCTTGTTTATAGCCTTTGTTGGCAAGTTGCAAAACATACGGAAATGTTGCATTTGTTAGGGCAATAGTAGAGGTGAACGGTACTGCTCCGGGCATATTCGCGACACAGTAGTGCAAGACGCCGTCAACGACGTACGTCGGATTCTCGTGTGTGGTTGGTTTGCTAGTTTCAAAGCAACCCCCTTGATCAATAGCAACGTCGACCATAACAGCGCCTTCTTTCATATCCTTGAGCATAGCACGTGTGATGAGCTTTGGTGCAAGTGCTCCCGGAATCAAAACACCACCAATGACGAGGTCTGCTTCACGTGTAACTTCACGAATGGTAGCAGGGTTGGACATCAGCGTCGTAACATTTTTAGGCATAACATCATCAAGGTAGCGCAAACGGTAAAGATTAGTATCCAAGATAGAGACTCGCGCGCCGAGCCCAGCAGCAATTTTCGCAGCATTTGTGCCAACGACGCCACCACCTAGCACGACAACGTTGGCTGGGGGTGTTCCCGGAACACCCCCAAGGAGAATACCACGCCCACCCATAGCACGTTCAAGGTACTTCGAGCCTTCGTGGGCAGCCATGCGTCCTGCAACTTCGCTCATGGGGATAAGAAGAGGCAATGAGCCGTCGGAGCGCTGAACGGTTTCATATGCAATGCAAATGCTTTCACTTTCAACCATAGCTTCAGTGAGTTCCCGCGAAGCAGCAAAATGAAAATATGTGAATAACACTTGCCCTTCACGAATAAGCTCGTATTCTGGTTCAATTGGCTCCTTAACTTTCACAATCATATCTGCTTTATCATAAACCTCTTGTGCTGTGGGGAGAATGTTTGCACCGGCTTTGATATATGCTTCATCGCTGAAGCCACTACCTTTGCCTGCATGCGTTTCAACATACACCGTATGACCGTGCTGTACAAGTACTTCGACACCAGAAGGCACAAGCCCTACGCGATTTTCGTAGGACTTGATTTCTTTGGGAACTCCAATAATCATTGTGGTTGAAGGAAAGAATAATGGGCGGTTGTGCAGTTGTTAGGTACTAGAGCATGTGGCGACAACCGATAGCCACAGTGATTCCTATCTCAAACTAGAAGCTTATCTGTTCTAGTCAGCAAACTTACGAAATGATGACTTAAAATGAACATATGCTGGATTGTACTGAATACGCGTTGCATCATCACGGAATTTGAAACCGAAAACGAGTCTCCTTCCAACAATAAAAGCAATTGTGTCCTCAAAAACACGCATGTATGAGTCGTCCTTTGCCTTGATGCGTACTGTGCGAATCCGCACACCCTCTTTTTCTTCTATTGTTTGCCCCAGTTGATCTTCTGTTAATCGATGTATCTCGATATCTTCAGGCTTACCCGTGTATCGCGGACAATATACGTAAAATTCTGCTGAGCTATCAGGAGCAGTGAAAAAAACGCTGTCGTCAGCACTATCAGCACCGCGCAGTGATGGGCGAACATGCCAACCAGCTGGAAACTGCAAGGTGTACCATTTCCCAGTATATGTTTCGTACTGTACAGTACGATGAGAAGCAGCACTCTGCGCTTTGCGTTGCTTTGCTGTAGATTGCGTGCTGGCACTGTGCTGACGCAGCGTCTGAGGAGGCTGCTGTGCCATAGAAGCAGCATAACCAACAACATAGCAAAGCACGGTGATGTAATACCAACAATAGGATAGTCGTATGCTCGCCATAGCACAAACTCACAAGAAGTTCAACAGGTACAGCACTAGGTGTAGTATTTAGGTGTAGTATTGCAGGTAGTATGTGCTAGTGTCGATATTTTTTATATCGTCTAGAGTTTAATCGCACAATAACCCAAGAAGCTGTATAAGTGTTTGGCGAAGCTGCTTGCGGTGCACAATCATATCTAGGAAGCCATGTTCTAGCAAGAATTCCGAGCTTTGAAAGCCTTCGGGGAGCTTTTTACGAATTGTTTGCTCAATAACGCGCGGACCTGCAAAGCCAATGAGCGCTCCTGGCTCTGCGATGTTAATATCGCCCAGCATTGCGAATGAGGCACTCACACCACCAGTTGTTGGGTCGGTCATGAGAGAAAGATAGGGTATTCCCGCTTCAGAAAGCTGGGCAAGTTTAGCACTCGTTTTTGCCATTTGCATGAGCGACAATGCGGCTTCCTGCATGCGTGCCCCGCCAGAAGCAGAAATGGCAAGGAGGGGAATACGCTCTTGTAAAGAAAGATTTGCTGCCCGTGCAAACTTCTCGCCAACCACTGAACCCATGCTTCCACCAATGAAATTAAAATTCATGCTTGCAAATGAGATTTTGCGTCCTGCAATAGTTCCATAGCCTGTGGTGAGTGCATCAGGAGCATCATTTTTGGCATATGCTTCTTGCAGTCGCTGGATATACGGCTTTGTATCAACAAATTCCAAAGGGTCGGCAGAACGAACAGTGTGATGCGTTTCTACAAATGAGTCTTCATCAAAAATGATAGCAATATACTCCTTTGTGGAAATGCGAAAGTGATGATGGCACTTCGGGCAGGTATAGAGCGCTTCTTCAAGCTGCTTTTTGTAAATAATTTCCCCACACGTATCGCATTTTGTCCAAAGCCCATCGGGCATGTGTGTGGCTACTTGCGAGCGTTCGGCGAGCGATGTTTTAGGTCGGAAAAACCACGCCATAAGAGTGTAGAAAGTTGTTTATGAGTAAAGATGCTAGTATCGTATGTATGGTCAAGTATGTAATAAGTGAACGCTATAGCACTAGATAATTTACACAATTCATCATTCATGAAGCGAACATTTCCTCAGAGTACTATTGCAATGTTGATGATTTCTGAGTGTGCGAGGTTTGATGAGATAATGCCTCCGAAAAACTTCGCGCCATGTTGACAAACTCTGATGGCATCATAACAATAGTAGTGGTATTATTTTCTGTGCCAATTTCTGAAATCATTTGCATTCTACGAAGCTCCAGAGATGTCGGATTTGCAGCGATTTGTCGGGCAGCTTCAGCAAGCTTTTGGGAAGCTTCAAGTTCTGCTTCAGCCTTGATGATGCGCGCGCGGCGTTCCCGCACAGCCTCTGCTTCGCGAGCCATTGCACGCTGCATAGATTCCGGAATTTCAACATCGCGCATCTCAACCATTTCCACCTTAACACCCCATCCAGCGGTAACTCTATCGACAATTTCTTCGAGCGTGTCATTGATTTTGTCACGTTCTTTCAGCACTTCATCGAGATTATGCTGACCGATAATGTTACGGAGCGAAGTCTGAGCGATTTGATATACTGCTTGCTGATAGTCTGCAACACGCACAATCGCATTTTCTGGGTCGGCAACGCGATACCACAAAACAGCATTGATTTTTACTGTTACGCTGTCTTTCGTAATAGCTTCTTGCTGCTCTATAGCCACGGTGTTTGTGCGAATATCAATCATGTTTGCAGTCTCAATCAGCGGAATCATATAGTATAGTCCTGGTCCTCGCGTTGAATGATAGCGACCGAGGCGGAAGACAACAGCACGCCGATATTCTTTGGCAATCCGTATACCAGAGAGAATGATCGGGGTGCTAAGAATCACGATAATAATAAGAAGTATATCCATGGTGCACCTCCTCACAAATTAGAATGTTATCAGTACCTGTAGGGTAATAGTGTGAAGTACTTGTGTGCTTGTAAAGCGTAGTTTCTATGAAGTTTGTAGATGCTTGTAGTCTCTAAAGCAGAAGTTCATGGCTGCTGTGCAAGGAGTCGTTCGTACAAGGCAATATAGTGAGGTAAGAGCAAACGCGTATCAAATTCTTCAACGGCGCGTCTGCGCGATGCTTCGGAAAAGCGCCGATGCTTTTTGGGATTGGTGAGTAAGTCAACGACATATCGTGCCATACGGGCAGTGTCACCAATTTCGGCAATATAACCAGTTTCGCCATGAACAACAACTTCGGGGATTCCGCCACTACTTGTTGCCACAACAGGAACGCCACAGCTCATTGCCTCTAGCGCTGCCAGCCCAAAGCTTTCAGATTGGCTTGGTAGAAGAAAGACATCGGCAGCTGAAAGAATCTGCGGTAGAGCAGTTTGCTTGCCCAAAAAGCGTACATGATCATCAATCCCAAGCTCGCGGCTGAGCCTTTCAGCCTCAGAGCGCTCAGGACCATCGCCAATAAGAATTAGCTTTGCTGCGACAGTTTTGAGCACTTCATGTAGGATTTTGACTGTATCAGAGACACGTTTAACAGGGCGAAAATTTGAGACATGCATTAAAATTTTTTCTCCATGTGGAGCATACTGCTTGCGCAAACCACATTCCTGTGAAGGTTTGTAAACCGTGGTGTCAATGAAGTTCGGAATGACATGAATTTCCTTGTTCTTAATGTTGAAGTTGGAAAGCGTTTTCTCTCGCAAAAAGCGCGACACAGAAGTTACTGCATCAGATTCTTCAATAGAAAACTTCACTAGCGGAAGGAAGCTTGGTTCTAAGCCGATGAGAGTGATGTCGGTGCCGTGCAATGTAGTTACAATTTTGATGTCGCGTTCTTTGCGAATAATCTGTTTGGCAAGGTATGCACTTGTGGCATGGGGAATAGCGTAGTGCACGTGCAGAATATCCAGTTTTTCATAGCGAATCACATCTACCATCGTACTTGCTAACGACAATGTGTATAGTTGGAACTCGAACAAAGGATAGTGTGGCATCTCAACTTCGTGATAAAAAACGTTGTTATAGAAGCCGTCAAGTCTGAAGGGCATAGCATAGGTGATAAAGTGAACCTGATAGCCTTGTGCTGCCAGAGCTTTACCAAGTTCTGTGGCAACAACACCACTGCCGCCATACGTGGGATAACAAACAATGCCAATATTCATGGTGTCTGTAAAGAAAAGCTTATGCTGAGAACACAAAGCTTATTGCTGTGTGCATGAAAAAAATGTGTATTTTGCAGACTCTCAACCTTGTTTGTCAATATGACCATGAGTACGGAACTCGATACGTATTGGACGATTGCCTCGCGTGAAAGAGCAGAAATCGTTATCAAAGGCTCGCGTTTTATTAGTTCTCTTGCTCCTGTGCGTACAAAAGAAGATGCGCTGCGGTATATTGATCATATTCGCAAAGAATTCTACGATGCATCGCACAACTGTTTTGCCTATCGTCTTGGCTCACAGGGGCTAAACTTTCGGTTTGGAGACGATGGTGAGCCCTCAGGGAGTGCTGGAAAGCCCATACTGTTCACGCTTCAGCAGTTTGGTGTGAGTGATATCGTTGCTGTTGTTACACGGTATTTTGGTGGAACAAAGCTTGGTGTTGGGGGATTGGCAAGGGCATACACTAATGCTACAAAAGCAGCATTGCAACTTTGCACAAAAATTCCTGTTGTGCAAACAAAACTACTCCGTGTATGCTGTGTTTATGAAGATATAACGACCATCAGGCGGTTGCTTGCACAATATGCTATGCGACATGAGGAAACATACG
>JANWZB010000146.1 GCA_025055035.1 Candidatus Kapaibacterium sp. | reverse complement strand
TCTACAAGGAAGCATAGCACCATATACCCTTAGTACATTACGCGTACCGGACCATGAGGTTCAACCTACCGGTGATACATGCTTCTGTACGACCTTCACCCGCGGCACAGGTCAGGAATGGCGCATAGGTATCATTGCGGAACAATGGCTCGAAGAAGGCAATATTGCCCTCTATGCATCGGTGCTTCTACAGAAGCAACATGAGGTATTTCACGGTGTGGGCAAGTCATTCCCTGTTAATCCATCCGTGTTCCCCGGTATACCAGACTTTGTGAGCGAGTATATCCTTTCCACAGACATCCTCCAGATATCGCTGGACGTTGGCGCAAAATACAAGTTTTACCCTCTGCCGCTTTTCATCTCGCTCGGTATCGGCACATTATACCGTCTTCAGAGCCTGAACCGCCTTGTCGAACGTCTTTCAGTGTCTGCAGTTGGGCACTACAACTTTCCTGAGCAAGAATATCCAAGCGAGTTTTTTAGAGTACTACCATTCGGCATTGCTTCTACATTGCGCCTTGGAGCAGATGTTGCTCTTGCCAATGGCATATATGCTTCTCCAGCACTGTTTGCTAGCATTCAACTCCGAGAAATTTATCGATACAATTTATGGGCACAAGCCCTTGTAGGAGTTCATATTGCTCTTCTGGCTGGCTGGTAGAAGCACCACTTAATATATACTTCCAAAGCAGTTTTTCTGCGACATTTCGGTAGATTGGCTATGATAAGAATGAAAAATCTTGCTTTCGCACTCATATGCCTCGCTGTAGGTATCATTGGTGGGATTATTATAGCAAGTCGCCTACCTATGTACGTTGGCGGTCTTACACCTCCAAAAGAGCATGTGCGTAAATTTGCAACTGTACTAGAAAACATTGAAGCATACTATGTGGATTCAGTACAGCCATCAGAGCTAACAGAGACCGCTTTAAAGGCCATGCTAACAGCACTCGATCCACACTCAACGTACATTCCTGCGTCGCAGAAACAGCGAGAGAAAGAAGATTTATACGGAAGCTTTGAAGGTATCGGTATCCAATTCGAAATTATCAACGACACTATCACTGTTACGACACCTATCATTGGCGGACCAAGTGAGAAGCTTGGTATTCGTGCAGGCGATAAGATTGTCAAAATTGACGGAGTAAGCGCAGTAGGGCTTGCTGATACGGCAGTTATCAAGCGCTTGAAAGGAGAAAAAGGAACACAAGTAACAGTGAGCATCAAACGCGGCTCCATGAAAGACCTTGTTGATTTCACTATTACACGCGACAGAATCCCAATTTACAGCGTTAGTGCAGCATTTATCATTCCATCAACTGACATTGGCTACATTGCTATTAACCAATTTCGTGCAACAATGTTCGAGGAATTCATCCAAGCAGCTCGCAAACTGCGACGCGAAGGAATGAAGCGCATGATACTGGATTTGCGTGGTAATCCCGGCGGGCTGCTCGAACAGGCATTTGCAATCGCCGATGCGTTTATTCCAAGTGGTCGGAAAATTGTCTACACGAAAGGTCGCCAGCCAATCTTCGATGATGAATACATTGCAACAGCAGGAGGAGAATTTGAGGATATTCCATTGATTGTCCTGATTGATGCTGGCTCTGCTTCAGCAAGCGAAATTGTTGCAGGGGCAATACAAGATTTAGACAGAGGTCTCATCATCGGCGAAACATCATTCGGCAAAGGTTTGGTACAACGTCCTTATGACCTACCAGATGGCTCTTCCTATCGTCTGACAGTATCGCGCTATTACACCCCGTCGGGTAGGTGCATTCAGCGCGACTATAAGGACGCGAAGAAGTATCGCGCTTTACATGGGCGTGTACAAGCGGACGAGGGAGATAATTTTTATCACAAGGAAGCGACTGATTCTACACGACCTATGTTCAAAACTCTTGGAGGGCGCACCGTCTATGGAGGTGGAGGTATTGTACCAGACTACATCGTACGGCGCGATACTGCATCAAAATTTCTTCTCGAACTCGCCGGAAAAGTACTACGGGAATTTCTCGACCGCTACACTAGCGAGTATGGCGAACAACTACGCCGGCAGTATAGCCATCGCTTCTCTGAATTTTTACGTTTCTATAGCGTCAATAACGATGCTATTGCTATGCTACGGACGATGGCAGAACAGAAAGGAATTGTATGGAATGAATCACAGTACCGAGCAGATGAACTTTGGTTGAAGACTTCCATCAAATCTTACATTGCTCGTACTATCTGGAATCTCAACGAAAAGGCAATGGTGGACATAAGCATTGACAAGCAAGTGCAGAAGGCAATTCAGCTTTTCCCCGAAGTCCAGAAGTTATCCTCGATACAGCGATAAGCTACGGTGTACCCGACTGACTCCATAGAAAATAGCACGCGAATACTATCATGCACGTTCCATAGATTCTTTCGAGCGTTTGGTTACGCAGTACGATAGCAAGCCGTGCACCAAGAAATGCCATCGGAGTGGAACACAGTGCCAAAAGACCAGCGGTGCTCCAATCGATATGCCCAAGAAAGGCATGCCCTACAGTTGCTGGAATCGAAAGTACTGCCACACAAAACATCGACGTTGCTGTTGCTTGCTTAAACTTCATACGATTCAAGCGCACAAATGCAGGCACCATCACAAGCCCACCACCAATTGCCAAGAATCCTGAAAGAAACCCTGCTGCTATTCCTGTTGCTATAAGACTATAAGTCTGCACATGTTCTTGTTCTTCGGCTTCTCTCAGCAACCAGCCTCGTATGAAAAACGTTGACCCCACAAGCAGCATAAATGCTCCTGTGTAAAGCATCATAGAATTGCCACCAGCGTGTTTCGTAAGAAGTGTTCCAACAACATTTGCTGGTACTGCTCCAAAAAGTATAGGAGGAATAAGCTCAAATCGAATAAGGCGTTCGCGATAGTATGCGTATGTTCCAGATAGTGCTGACGGCAAAGCTGCTGGCAAGGGCGTTGCAAGCGCAAGCATTGGTTCAAGACCGGCAAGCATCTTCAGTAATGGCGTAGCAATCAGAGCCCCACCAATCCCGAATAGCCCAGCACTCAGACCAATACTTCCACCTATCACACATATAATGAGAATGGGCATCATGTTTAGAATCCCACAAGGCAAAAAAATTCTACAACAGTATCGCCAAACCGCCGCTCTGTAAGCTTTTCCCATCCATCTGGTATCCGCACTACTTCATTCTTATCATGCTCTGCAATAAACAGACATTCAGGTGCACAAATATTTGCCTGTGCTAACCGAGAGAAGAGTACGGTTAGCATACGCGCTGCATACGGTGGATCTGCAAACACACAATGAAATTGTGCCAACGCAAGCTGTGGGAAAACATTACGTGCATCTGCACACAGAATCTTGACGCGCTCTTGAAGCTGGAGCAACACTGCCATTTCGGTCAGCAGGGCACAGTTGTGCCTGTTGCGCTCCACCATGACTGCCAGCGACCCACCCCGGCTCAGTGCTTCGAAGGATAGCGCTCCTGTTCCTGCACAGAGGTCGAGCGTCGATTTATCAGTAAAATCGCAGTAGTTAAGTGCAATGTTGTATATTGTTTCTCGCGCGCGGTCTGTTGTTGGGCGAATGTTTTGAAAGCCGTGCGTTTTGAGAATTCTTCCTCGTAGTGTTCCACCAGTAATTCTCATCCTTCTTAGATTCTTTGGCACGCTGTAATCAATGCACTAGCCGACAAGAATTCCTGCAATTGTTGCTGACAAGTATGACGCAAGCGTACCACATATTAGCGCACGGACTCCCAGCTTCGCCAAATCGCTGCGCCGCGACGGAGCAAGTTCTCCAATACCACCAACCTGAATCGCAATTGAGCTCAAATTTGCAAAGCCACACAACGCAAAGCTTGCAATAACTAGTGCCTTTGGGGATATTGTCTTGGCGGCAATCATAGAGGACATATCCGTGTATGCGACAAACTCGTTAATGACAAATTTTGTTCCCAACAGCGCACCAATACGCTGTATTTCTTGCAGTGGTACACCCATCACAAATGCAAAGCCTGAAAATAGCATTCCAAGTATATCCTTGAGTGAAAGATGCGCTAAATCAACTCCTAGCGGTGATAGCGACCAGCCAAACTGCTCAGCACAAACACCCCCTATAAAGCCAAGTACTGCATCGACCATAGCAATCAGCGCAATAAACCCGATCAGCATGGCAATCACATTGATAGAAATCTTCATACCATCCGATGCCCCATGCGCAATCGCATCAATAAGATTGACGTGCTGCTTCTTAATTTCTAGCCGTACCTCGCCTTTTGTTTCTGATTCTTCAGTTTCAGGATAGACAATTTTTGCAACAACAAGTGCCGCTGGAGCTGCCATAAGACTTGCCGCTATCAAGTATGGAGCAGGAACTCCCATCGAGATATATACTGCCATCACCCCTCCTGCAATACATGCCATCGATCCCGACATCGAAGCCAGAAGCTCGCTATTTGTCATGCCAGCAACATACGGCTTTATCATAATTTGTGCCTCTACTTGCCCTACAAATGCACTCGCAACGTTCGATAGAGCTTCCGAGCCACTTACCCCCATAAGATAATACACGCCTTTTGCAATAACAGCGATAATACGTTGCATAAGACCTATGTGATATGCAATGCTCACAAGCACGGAAACAAAGATAATAGTTGGTGCAACTTTTAGTGCAAAGACAAAGCTACTTCCTGCACCGAAGACACGCTCCAGAACGTCGGAACGCACCAGAATGCCAAACACGAACTCAGCACCCTTGTTGGAATAGTCAAGCAAGCGCGACACAGCATTGCCAAGCGCACTAAAAAGCTGCTGTCCTAGAGGCACTTTGAGAATAAAAATTGCCAATAATGACTGAAGCCCTAGCCCCGTGAGTACTATGCGGATATTAATTGCTCTACGATTATTTGAAAGTAGATATGCTAGCGCAAGGATGCACACAATCCCTAGAATACCCGTTAGTCGCTCCATATCGTTGCTGAGAGTAATAGTTCGATAAGTCTCCTTGATTACCCTATAAAGTATTCGTGCAGAACAACAGAACAACGCGGAGCGAAATTTACACTTTTACAATGAATTTCTTCAAATAAAACTGTATGCTCGAGCAAGCTATCTGCATTGCTTCAATGTGGCATTCTTGACTGTATGAGGATAAGCGGGTGATAAACAATAGAGCATAGGCAAATGTGCAGCAATACTTCTACACCTTTGCTAATGCTTCTTTTAGAAATTTCCGTGCAAGAATCGTCGTATCTCGTTATTCACAATCTCTGATTGGTCGAACTGCACAAAATGTCCACAGCGTGGTACCATAACAAGCGTACTATTGGGTATTCTCGATGCTCCTACTCGTGCTACAAGCTCGGTCTTTCCGCCATGTAAAAAGGGATTGGGAATAAGATTATCGTTTTCACCATACAGAATAAGCGTTGGCTGCATAATCTGGTCGAGATAGTCAATTACTGGCTCATTGACCATGGCTTGCACACATTGCACGATTGTCCAGCAGTACCAATCAAACTGTTTCATACCACGCATCATGATGCGGTCAGTAATCATAAACTCTGCGTCAGCGGGCATCGTATAGAAGTTGTTCATGATATTAGTCCGAATCTGCGCAGGAGAGGTCAACTTCACGCCTTGCGCAGTTACTGCTTCTCTAAACCACTGTTTTTCTCCTTCAGTAAAAGCTTCAAAGCCTGCCGGAGCGCATAGAATCAGTTTTTTAACTTTCTGTGGATACTTCAGCGCAAGCATTATAGCAATTTGTCCGCCCATTGAATGCCCACACACTACAGCTTGGCGCAAGCCAAGCTTATCTATCATCTCAGCAATAACACCTGCATAAAAGCTTATTGAGATAGGATACGCACCCTTCGAGGACTTTCCGTATCCAGGCAAGTCGAGTGCGATACAGCGATACTCCGAGCGCAATACTTCAATATTCCGTTTCCATGCAGGCAAATAACTCCCTAAACCATGAATGAAGATAAGTGTCTCGCGTGCATTTGCATTTCCTTCATCAGTGTATGCTATTTGCACACCATTCGACAGTTCTATGTACTTGATTGCAAATGGATAGTGCAGCTGGCTAAATTCTGTATATTCTTGCACAGCCTGTTGAGCTTTGGCATATTCTGGAACAAACAGTGCTTTAAGCCACACACCAAGTCCAAAAAGCATAATACACTGCACGAAAGATTGTGTAAACAGTTGGTAAATACCACACTCTACAGCGTATGCTCGACGTGTTATGATATAACTTTGCATACAATACAGCCAGCTTGTTGTTAAAACATGAGCCAACGAAATACAAGAAAC
>JANWZB010000145.1 GCA_025055035.1 Candidatus Kapaibacterium sp. | reverse complement strand
TGGGCGGCGGTAAAGGAGTACCAATTATTTTGGGTGATAAGTAATACTTGAGATCTATAGTCCAATCTATTTTCTTTCACTTTATTGGAGATAGTATGAGATTATTTGTAGCAGTCGCAGTGTGTATTGTCGTATGCTCGTGTGATTCTATGTCGCAGCAGAAGGCGAAACTAAAAACGAAGCTTGATTCTGCAAGCTATGCGATTGGCGTTGATATCAGCCGTAGCATGAAACGTCAGGATATCGAGCTCGACCTTAATGTGCTCTTTGCTGGCATGAAAGATGGTATGGCAGGCAAGGTACAGCTAAGCGACGAGACAATGCAGACAGTTCTACAAGCATTCCAAGCAGAAATGATGCAAAAAATTCAAGCAAAGCGTGAGAAAGAAGCTGCAGAAAACCTTGCTCAAGGCAAAAAGTTTCTAGAGGAAAACGCTAAAAAAGAAGGAGTGAAGACAACAGGAAGTGGTTTGCAGTACAAAGTGCTCACGGCAAACAGTAATGGCAGAACACCGACCGATACCTCGACAGTGCGTGTACATTATCGAGGAACACTGATTAACGGAACAGAGTTCGACAGCTCTATCAAACGTGGGCAGCCTGCTGAATTCCCTGTCAATGGCGTCATTCGTGGTTGGACGGAAGCACTAAAGCTTATGAAGACTGGCGAGAAATTCCAACTGTTCATCCCAAGCGACCTTGCATACGGAGCACAAGGCGCTCCACCAAGTATTCCACCAAACGCAACTCTGATTTTTGAGGTTGAGCTTCTAGATATTGTCAAGTAGCAAGGGCAATAGTAAAACCGAAATATGCTGTGAAATGTCCCACTTCTTGGTATGTCCTATTTCACCGAGAAGTGGGATTTCTGTTTTGATAGCACAGTATGCTACACTAGCTTGTACAGCATCGTGTTGCAGAGACAGAGTAACGTATATTGTGGGAATGTTACGAAAATGTAAATTATTCTACACGAACAAAATCTTCAAAAAAGTGTGTATTTTAGACGTTAAAAAACACCAAAACGAGAGTATGTTGTATGCTCATGTACTAAAACACCCTTAGTGCATGAAAGTGTATCATTGCATCGTGTAGCTATGCCGCAGAAAACTGTGCTCATTGTTGATGATGAGGAGGATATTCTTGAGCTTCTGGCGTATAATCTTCGCAAGGAAGGCTTTGATGTTATTAAAGCGAGCAATGGTAAGGAAGCAATTCACACTGCTATAGCGCATACACCAGATGTGATTGTTCTAGACATCATGATGCCTGAAATGGACGGTTTTGAAACGTGCAAAGCAATTCGAGCACATCCATCAACGCGGTCTATTCCGGTCATTTTCCTAACAGCAAAATCTGGCGAAATTGATGAAATTTTGGGGCTAGAACTTGGTGCCGATGATTTCATTCAGAAGCCTATCAGTCCGAGACTATTAGTATCACGAATCAAAGCACGCATACGCCGTCCCATTGAGGCAGTGCGTACAGAAATTATTGCTGCGCCTGAGCTTCTCACAGTAGAGGCACTAGAGATCAATCGCCAGAACTACACTGTACGGATTGATGGGGTAGAGCATTTTTTTCCAAAGAAAGAATTTGAGCTTTTAGCGTTTTTAGCGGCGAATCCTAACAAAGTGTTTGACCGAGAGTTTTTATTACGACGTATTTGGGGAGAAAGTGTGCAAGTGATTGAGCGTACAGTTGATGTACACATCTCGAAGATACGCGAAAAGCTAGGAAAGTATAGCTTTTATATCGAGACGGTAAAAGGTCTTGGATACAGATTTACAACGAATGACTCCCAAAACTAGAGATTCTGTGTATTGTGGAGCGCTGCTTGTGTGAATGCAGCATGGCTCTTCCAGGTGTCGTTGTCGAAGCCCATGAGGTAGCGGGTATGAGGATTTACGATGCACAGTTTTTAATTGGGGCAGTCAAGCCCGAAGATTTCCCTGAAAAAACTGCGCTGCCAGAGGTTGTATTTCTTGGACGCTCGAATGTCGGGAAATCCTCGCTTATCAATAGCATTGTTCGGCGGAAAAATCTTGCTCATGTCTCTGCGGCACCGGGGAAAACTCAGCAAATCAATTTCTTCGGCGTGAATCGCCAATGGATCTTAGTAGATTGTCCGGGATTTGGATATGCAAAAGTATCTCAGCAAGAGCGAAGATTATGGGAGCAGCTTATCTATCAGTACTTGCATGAGCGTAAGCAATTGCGCCTCGTGTGTTATCTTATTGATAGCCGTCATGGCCCCTCGCCGCTGGATTTAGCAGTGTTGGAGGAGCTGGAGCTAATGCAGCGCCGCTATGTCGTAATTATAACGAAAAAGGATAAAGTGTCTTCTGCTACTCTTGCTGAGCGTATAACGCAAATTCAAGAATTGATGGGGCAGTGTGTCGGTTGCGTTGAGATTCTACCCTATTCCTCAGTACTCAACGATACACGTGAGAATCTCTGGGCAGTCCTCAAGCGTGAGTGTTCATTGTAAGCAGCACACAAGGGGAAAAGATTGAATTCTTTTGTGAGAAGGTTCGCTTATTGTGCAATCTTCATTGGTCAATATCGTCCTTGCAGGGGGGATGCACATATATGGCGCGTTCTCTACAGCTCATAGCATGAATGCCGCATTTCTCCTTGCATAGCTCAACATTTTGTGTAATTTTGGGGCGCTCTCATTTTGATGAGACAGCGCTCTCTAAGCAATGCTATCGTCAGCAGGAATTCGTGTCTGGAATCACGATTTCCCTGTCGAGGATAGCGCTCTGGGTTACCTCCGCAGTATGGCAAGCAAGTATCACTGTTTCTTTTATTCTCACGATTAACAACTCTGGAGCGTTCCATGGAACTTATCACTGCAAAGATGGCAGAAATTGCAGAGCGTCTGCGTGCAGAACGCAAGCAGATAGCAAAGCAATTCGAAGAAACAAAAATCGGTGAAATTACTGCAGGGCAGGTGCTTGGGGGTATGCGTGGCGTACCGGCGTTGATTTGCGATACATCTACCGTACACCCGGATGAAGGGCTACGCATTCGCAATATCCCTATTCTAGAGCTTACAAAATCGCAGCCAGAAGATATCTTTTTCCTGCTCTGCACAGGAACGTTCCCCAATGATAGTGAGCGTACCGAGCTACATGAATTATTTACGCGATACTCTTCTGTTCCGTACTACGTGTGGAAAGTGCTGGAAGCAATGCCACGGGATTCTCACCCTATGGTGATGCTTTCAGCAGCAGTGCTGGTGATGGAGCGTGAATCGCGTTTTCGTACAGCTTACGACTCTGGGAAGAGCAAAGACAAGCTTTGGCAATTTATGCTAGAAGATGCTTTTCTGCTGCTTTCGCGTATTACAACGATTGCTGCAGCTATCTACCGCATGCGCTTCGACAAAGGTGAACGTATTGCGCCCCGCACAGACTTAGATTGGGGTGCGAACTTTGCGTATATGCTTGGGCTAGCAGATATCAATAGCCGTTTTACTGAGCTTATTCGTATGTATCTGGTGCTGCATTCCGACCACGAAGGCGGTAATGTGAGCGCGTTTACAGCGAATACTGTGTCATCTGCACTTTCTGATCTTTTTTATGCTTTTAGTGCTGCGCTGAACGGTTTAGCAGGACCGCTGCACGGCTTGGCAAATCAGGAGTGCCTTGCATTTGTTCTAGAGCTGTACGAAAAATTTCAAGGACAAGTTCCTTCCGATGATGAGCTTGCTAAAGAGCTATGGGCATTGTTGAATAGTGGTCAGGTCATTCCGGGTTATGGTCATGCTGTGCTGCGTGTTACAGACCCACGCTTTACTGCATTTTATAACTTTGGTAAGCAGAATTGTAGTGGCGATGTTATCTTTGGCATTGTTGATAAACTGTTTCAGGTTGCGCCAAAAGTTCTTACCGAACATGGCAAGGCAAAAAATGTATGGCCTAATGTCGATGCTGCTTCTGGTGCACTATTGTATTACTACGGTATGCGGGAGTTTGAGTTTTATACTGTAATGTTCGGTGTTTCTCGTGCAATGGGCATTGCTGCACAGCTAGTGCTTGCGCGCGCTGCTGGTGTACCGATCACGCGACCCAAAGGACTAACAACAGCAGGGCTGAAAAAGATGCTTGGCATGAGCTAGGCAGCATGGCAGGTTGGGACTTCTGAGCATCATGCGACAGCATGAAATCCATGTCTTCCTAAGCCAGGCTGGCAAGCTGGGTCTTTTGTCAAAAGTTGGAAAAGCAGCAAAGTGCTCCAACAACAAGTTTCACTACTGTTACTTTCTACTGGCTTTCTCCAGTAGCGTTCAGAACTGCTATAACGAAGCTCTACCATACTCGACGATTATGAATCTTGTGCCTCTGCATAAATCTCGTGAAATTCTTTCTCCGCTACCCTAAATTGTTACTGGTTGCAGAAAATCGCAGAGGTCGAGTCATGAAACGTTGTCTGATTATCGTGCTGTGGAGCGCACTTGGTGTAGCTAGTGTGCTACTGCATGGAGGATGCGGAAGCACTCGTACTCGTGAATTTGCATTTGACGCAGAAACGTCAAGTGATAGTATTCCTAGCAAGCGTCCGCTCTACATTACGGGCAAGAAGTCTATTATAGAGGTTGATCCTGACGCACTTATCCTTGATGTATGGAAAGTCGAAACCGAAGACTATCCACAAGAGGTGCGTGTCTATGCTCGTGTACTAGACTCATTGGGGAATTTTATCTCTGGTATGGCAGAGCCATACTACAAAGGTGAAGGAACGTACAAGCAATACTGGGTAGGTATTACCCAATATCTTGGGGGCGATACGGTGAAAGTAACAGACTACACCGTGCGAGAATATGGCGACCAAGATTCTATTGCCTACGTCCTAGGTCTTGTACTAGACCACGGTGGTTCGATGGCAGGGGCAATTCAATATTTGCTTGAAGCTGCCAGAATGTTTGTGCACATGAAGTATCCACGCGATCAGATTGCTGTCCTCAAGTTTGACAAAAAAGTGCATGTCGAGCGCCCACTGACATCGGACGTCCGCCAGCTTGACTCTGCACTGATGAATACCGACCTGAAGGGATATGGTCTATATACTGCATTATACGATGCAATGCAAGCAGGTATCGCAACTGTGAAAACCGCTCATGCAGCAATGCCAAGAGCGCTCGTGGTGTTTACCGATGGTGAAGACAATGCTTCGGCAATAAGTGATGCAGAAGTATGTCAGTACGCACGTTCCGAACATGTTCGCATTTTCCCTGTAGGGTTTGGCTATACCAATGATTCAACACTGCAAAGAATGGCAGAGCTTACAGGAGGAAAATTTTATAAGGTGAAATCGAAAAAAGAGCTGCAAGCGGTATTTAAGGACATCTACGAAAGCCTCCGAAACTTTTATAAAATTTCCTACTCGGCAGCTCCGTATAGTGGTCGTACTCGTGTGAAAATTGCTCTGAACACGCGGGGCAATGGCGAGCGTGCCTTTGATAGCGAAGGTTTTGATAAAGACGGATATGATATCAATGGGTACGACCGTGACGGATATGATCGAGAAGGCTACGATGCTTATGGCTATAATAGACAGGGCTTCGATAAGCGAGGTTTCAACAAAGATGGCCTGCACAAAAATGGTACAGTATTCGACGATAATGGATATGATAAAGAAGGATATGACAAGAACGGTTTTAATCGAGAGGGGGTCAATAGACGTGGGATACGGCGAGGTGGCACCAAGGCGATAGCCTCGAAGGAGCAGCGCTTTGATGCTAGTGGCTACGACCGCGAAGGGTATGACCGTGATGGGTACGACCGCAATGGTTTTAATAGAGAAGGCTACGACCGTGAAGGATTTGGGCGTGATGGTTTTACTAGAGATGGTTGGAATCGGCAGGGATTCGGGCGCGATGGCTACGACCGTAACGGATATGACAAAGACGGGTATGATAGGAATGGGTACGATCGCAATGGCTTCGATAAGCAGGGCTATGACCGTGAAGGCTTTAATGGTGCGGGGTTTAATCGAGCGGGCTGGCATCGCAATGGTACACGCTTCGATGAGCGAGGCTTTGATGTACGTGGGTATGGTAAAGATGGCTATAATGCTGCAGGTTTTCGTCGCGATGGGATGCATCGCAATGGTACTCGATGGGACGACGCTGGATTCGACATTTATGGCTACGATAGAGAAGGCTACGACCGCAATGGTTTCGACCGTCAGGGGCGGCACAGAAACGGTCGTATATTCGACAATAATGGCTATGATCGCTTTGGGTTTGATAGCTTGGGCTACGACAGAGAAGGCTACGACCGCGAGGGATATAACAATCGGGGCTATGACCGCAACGGTTTTGATCGCAATGGCAAGTATATCAATGGTA
>JANWZB010000144.1 GCA_025055035.1 Candidatus Kapaibacterium sp. | reverse complement strand
AAACGGAGTACATCCCACCCAGTATAATGGTACGATTTCCTCACGCACAGCATCACCCGAAAGTGTTGAGGCAGCAAACGAGCCGTTCCAATACCGCTATCTTCCCTCGATACACTATCCGTCGGATTTGCGCAAGCTTCCTTTGGAAGCTCTTCCAGACGTTGCCAATGAGGTGCGCGAATACATGATAGATACTATTACGAAGGTTGGTGGACACTTTGGTGCAGGCTTGGGAGCAGTGGAGCTCACTGTTGCTTTGCACTACGTTTTCAATACACCCGTAGATAAAATTGTCATCGACACAGGACACCAAGGATATCCGCACAAGATTCTGACAGGTCGTAAACATGAGCTGCATACAATTCGTCAGAAAGGCGGAATTTCGGGTTTTCTCAAGCGTACGGAAAGCCAATATGATGCTTTTGGTGCAGGACATGCGAGCACAAGCATATCGGCCGCTCTGGGGATGGCGATCGCGCGTGATATGAAAGGTGAACACTATAACGTAGTGGCAGTTATCGGTGATGGCGCGATGACGGGAGGGCTTGCATATGAAGCAATGAACAATTGTGGTGTGCAAAAGCGTAAGATTCTTGTTGTTTTGAACGATAACAACATGTCTATTGCTCCAAACGTCTGGTCAATCTCAAACTACTTTACAAATCTCTTCACCTCGCCGACGCTGCAGAAGCTTCGTAGCTCAATTGCTGAAATGACAGAACGCCTTGACAATTTCGGCGACCGAATTCGAAAAGTAGCTCATAAAATCGAGGGTGGGATTAAAGCTGTGCTTACGCCCGGAATGCTGTTTGAGGCTTTAGGATTCAAGTATTTCGGTCCGATAAATGGTCATAATATTCAGCAGCTAGCGAAGATTCTTCAGTCGATTAAGGATATTGACGGACCTGTTCTGCTCCACGTGATGACCCAAAAAGGTAAGGGCTACGCTCCAGCGGAAGGAGATAAGCAATTTCTTCATGCTATCGGCAAGATTGATAAAATTACTGGTAAATCGTTAACCAAAAAGCCTGATATACCGCCGCCGCCGCTGTATCAAAATGTTTTCGGGCAGGCGATGGTAGAACTCTGTCAGAATGACCCTCACATCATTGGTATCACGGCTGCTATGCCTGATGGCACGGGGCTTAATATCCTACAAGAAACAATGCCTGACCGAGTGATTGATACGGGGATTGCAGAGGGGCACGCCGTAACTTCTGCTGCAGGTATGGCATGTGAAGGTATTGTGCCTGTTGTAGCGATTTACTCAACATTTCTCCAGCGCGCGTTTGATAACATTGTGCATGATTGTGCTCTGCAGAATTTACATGTAGTATTTGCGTTAGATAGGGGTGGTATTGCTGGAGCAGACGGCCCTACACATCACGGTGTATTGGATTATGCATACCTGCGATGTATTCAAGGCATGGTGGTGATGGCACCCAAAGACGAGCAAGAACTGCGCAATATGTTGTATTCTGCTATATACTGCTACAAGCAAGGACCAGTGTCATTACGCTATCCGCGTGGTAACAGCGTTGGTGTACCTATCGGTCCGATGCAGGCACTTCCTCTTGGCAAAGGTGAAATTCTGCGTGCAGGGCGCGATGTTGCTATCATTGCTATTGGTAACATGGTCTATAAAGCGCTACAAGCAGCAGAGTTCTTATGGCAGGAAGGTATTTCAGCAGAGGTTGTGAATGCGCGCTTTGTGAAGCCACTTGATACAGCATTGCTCGACGATATATGTAGCCGATTTGATAAAATCGTTACTGTAGAAGATGGTCAAAAGCAAGGCGGTTTTGGTAGTGCTGTTATAGAGTATGTGGGTACACATCACAACCGCACAACAGATGTATACATTCATGGAATCGATGATGTTTTCGTTGAGCACGGTACACAAGAAGAGCTGTGGCACGATTTGGGCTTGGATGCTGAAGGCATTGCCCGTGTTGTTAAGGAATTCATTGGCTTCCCTCAGCATCTGAATACTGCTGCACTGGTTGGCGAATAAAAATCCCAGTACTATTTTAAAGTACTCTGTAGCTGCTCCCGCGAACGCTATGAACGCTTAGGGAGATTCCATGCACGAATGCGCGTATCATCTGGGAGTAAATACGTTGTCAAGCCCAAAAAGGGAAGAAAACAGCAGAGTATCATCATTGTGTCAATACTGAGCCAGTCAGCAAGCTTGCCAAGAGCAAGTGAGCCAAGTGCTCCTAAACCAAATGCAAGGCCAAACATTAGACCTGAAACCATACCTGTCCTGCCCGGAAATAGGTCAAGTGTGTACAGTAAGGCAACAGTAAATCCTGTAAGCACTGTGAACCCACTTCCTGCAATCACAAAGTACGAAACTATCCCACTCGTGGCGGCATTGAGAAATGGCAGAAACAGAGCAAATGGCGCGCAGCCTAACGTTGAAAAGACAAGAGCATACTTTTTGCCAAAGCGATCAGCAAGCATGCCACCAAAGAGCGTTCCTACTGCCCCAGAAAATAGAAAAGTAAACGTGTGCGCCTGAGCAATGCTGAGCGGAACACCAAAGTGTTGTATTTGGAACAAAGCGTAAAAGTTACTTATACCAGCGACAAACCACGCTCGCAAGAACGCAAGAAAAATAATCAGAGCCGTAGCAAAACGAATAATGCGTGCCTGTTTGTGTGTGCGTCGTACCTTGCCTATTCTACCGTGCATATTGGGTGAATGTAAGTGTATCTTGTACCAATGCGCAACCCAGATTAGCATGACGATAGCAATGACTGCCATGCCTACAAACCATATCGCACCAGATTGTCCTAATGGAACAAAAATAATGAGTGTTATGAGTGGTGCGAATGATGTTCCCATATTCCCCCCGACCTGAAAAACAGACTGCGCTAAACCACGTTTCTCTCCAGCGGCTAGAAGGACAATGCGTGAAGCTTCAGGGTGGAAAATTGCTGAGCCAAGTCCCACAAGCATAACAGCTAGAATAAGCCCTGCTAGAGAGGATACAATAGACAACAAACCCATACCTACCATTGTACATACCATGCCGAGAGGGAGCCAGTATGGCCGCGGCTTTGTGTCGGTGTACCAGCCAATAACAGGCTGCATAATGGAGGCAGTCATGCTATTGGCAAAGCCGATAAGACCAAGCTCTGTATAAGTCAAGTGCATCGTTTGTTGCAAGATAGGAAAGGTAGCAGGAATAACAGCCTGCATGATATCATTGAGCAAATGTACAATGCTAATGGTTGTAAGAATTGATAGGGCGATAGGATGTGAGTCACGGTATAAAGTAGATACAAATGGTGAAGAGGTAGAAGGTGCAGATGAACTCATGTGTGGCGAGTACTAGTCGTGAATATGAAGATTCTGTAAAAGAGCAGTATTTGTAAGATGGTATTGTATAGGGGTTACAGCTACGTATCCTGCTTTCATAGCTCC
The DNA here is from genome assembly GCA_025055035.1 of Candidatus Kapaibacterium sp. Lineage (GTDB taxonomy): Bacteria > Bacteroidota > Ignavibacteria > Kapaibacteriales > UBA4661 > PH2015. The sequence goes on along the minus strand of JANWZB010000144.1, from coordinate 2,933 downwards.
TTCGTCGGTATCAATATCTGTGTCGTATGAACAGTACTTCCCAGAAAGCCAAAAGTACTCTCTGCCCATTGGGTCAAGTCGCCGTTCGTAAGCGTCTTCCCAGCGTGATGTGCCTTGTCGTGTAACGCGAAAGCCTTTAATGCATTCTAGAGGTAGTGCTGGAACATTGACATTCAGAATAGTATCGGGAGGAATCTGAAGACGAAAGTACTGCGCTGCGAGCTTGGCTGCATATGCTGCTGCAACACTGCAGTCTGTGCTGTAGTCGAGGGAGTCGAGAGAAATAGCAATAGAAGGTAAGCCCATCATCATGCCTTCTGTAGCTGCTGAGACTGTTCCAGAATACAAGATATTCACTGATGTATTGGAGCCGTGATTGATACCCGACACAAGTAGGTCCGGTTTATGCTCAAGCAGAGAGCATAAGGCAATTTTGACACAATCTGCAGGAGTACCATTGATAGCATATCCGAAAAATGCCCCATCACGGCGAACCTTTGTAGCGCGAAGTGGACTGCTTACCGTTAGAGCATGCCCAACAGCGCTTTGTTGGCGATCGGGTGCAACAACTGATACTGTGCCAATGGCGCGTAATGCTTGAACAAGAGCGTAAATTCCGGGCGAATCTATGCCATCATCGTTTGTTACGAGAATATGCATAATGGGAATGCAAGGGTGTCAAAGCATGGATGAGTAATAAGGTACAACAACTTGTCATGATGGAAGCATGAACAAAAGTGTATGGGGTATTCCTGCCCACAGCGGGACTTGTATATCTGCTGTGTCGAGAGCATGGCTATTCCAGACATTGCAGTTATGGATAATGCTATATTTCCCTGTCTGTGCAGCCTGAGTGGCATAGAATCCTGATGTCGAACCCAAGAGACCTTCTCGTAGAAATGTCGCTTGCCCATTGCTCTGAATCGCTACTCTAGCACGTATCCATGACACCATGTTGTGGTATTGCGATGTAGAAAGGTATAGCGTTTTGTATGAAGATGAAGGGTATGTATTACTCCATTCTGATGAGGTGATGGAATGTCCGTGCACGTGAAGAACTGAGGATTCAGAAGCAAACAATGCTTTAAGGGCAAGAGTAACAGTGCCAGAGCCGCTCATGTAAAAATCGCGGTCGCCCCATCCTACTTCAACAGTTCGACTACCGGCAAGACAAGGAAATATGGTACTCCAGTCATAAACGCTTGTTCGTACTGGCATCACCAGACCACTGTGATACAAATAGCAAGTAACAAGCACTGGAATAGCTGCTGTGCTGTCGAGATGATGATTTGGTGATGTCCAGCGGCGTGGAACAAAAAGTACAATAGCAGTTCCAGATAGAACAATTGCACAGCATAGAAACAGACTATGGTATAGTTTCATTATGTGGTGTTGTGTTATAGCGTGTATTATCGTGCATGACGGCGTGTACGGGGTGATCTTCGCCGAGGACCGCGATACTGCGATTGTCCCTGCAATCCTGCAGGTACGTCAGCATCATGCACCATATCGGAGTGGCGAGCGTCGTTATTCTCCTCAGTATCCGATACATAGGTCATTGATGCTTGTTCATGGCTAGGACGATACTCGCCTTCCAAAGGGGCAAAAAGGCTTGGTGGAACATATATATCTTCTGTACTTGCCCGAGTACCACCAAACAGGACGGTATTGTCGAGTGTATGCTCGTGCGCTATGCTTGCGTTACCAGCATTTGCTTCATCGGAGGCGACACTCTTCCTGCGTTGATTTCGCCGAGACACACCTGCTTGAGTATCCTTGCTCTGTAATGATTCAGACAAGACGTCCTGTTCTATGTTTATGTTCTGAGGTGCTGTGGTGCGCCGCTGCGATAGCCGTATAGATTTTTTCTGTGATGCGGGTTGTGCAGTATCATGTGCAGGTGTATGCAACGGAGGTGAAGAAGTAAATGCGTGCAGAATAGCAGTATCAATTTTCCCAGCATATTTTTGAGCGTTTTCTGTCAATAAGGCTAGCAGTTTGTACGCTGTTTTGTCGTATGCATCGCTGTCTGACCATTCATGTCGAGTCTGGAAAAGATTGCTAGGAACGTTAGGACAAGCCGTAGGAATATGAACATGAAATATTGGATCGGCAGCAAACTCTACAGTATCGAGGTTTCCTGCAAGAATAGCATGTACAAGAGCACGAGTAGTGTCGAGCGCAATGCGGCGTCCTGTAAACTGTGTTCCTCCATACCACCCTGTGTTGATGAGCCACACTTGCACCTTGTGCTTATGTAGGCGTTCATAGAACAGTTGGGTATGCAATACAGGGTCTTGCAGCATGAATACTTCACCGAAAGTAGCGGTGAACACAACCTTTGGCTCAAGTTTAGTGTCGCTTTTAGGCTCGACAGTGTGGGGATGCTTTGCTGAGTACCCTGAAAGAAACAAGAACGCTGCTTGTTCATGTGACAAGCGTGCTGCAAGCGGCAGCACACCGAGAGGGTCATGAATGAGAAGTAAGACGGTTTTGGGATGTTCAGCACGCAGCTGAGGAATAGTTGGTTGTACAAGCCCAAGCGCATCATTGCTGATAGAGATTCGGGCATTGTCGCTGATGCTTGTATCATCAAACAGAGGGGTTCGGGAAGTAGAGTCACATACTACATTTTCAAGGATTGTTCCAAATGTTTGTGAAGCGTTGTAGATACTTGTGTGCGTGTCGCGAGTAATATTGAGAGCTTTTGCATACACGCCATTTTCAAGTGTAAAAATTCCGTCGTCGCTCCAAGCGTGAGCATCGTCGCCGAGGAGTTTGTAGCTGGAATGCACAGACAATGTCGTTTTGCCAGAACCATTCGCCCCGATAAGCAGTGCTGTATAACCACGCGGGTCGGCAATAGCCGCACAGCGCATGGGTAGTACACGGCGTAGCATGAGAGCATAGCCTGTTACGGTAAAGACAGCCTT
>JANWZB010000143.1 GCA_025055035.1 Candidatus Kapaibacterium sp. | reverse complement strand
CATTCACCTGTAGCCCATTGCCTTTGACTACACCTGACTATGCACGAGAACGTCATCGACATTATTACATACCTCATGACAGAACTTCACAAGAACCACAGCATCAACGAGAAAACTGTTGCGACGCTTAGCAATCAAGGATACTCGCAGGCAGAGATTTCTACAGCATTCTCTTGGCTTATTGACCATACATCAAGCATTCAAGGCCTCAGCAACACAGGTCATACCTTTGCTGCCTCGCTCCGTGTGCTCCACGAGTTCGAAAAGATGTTCATCTCAACACATGCTTTTGGGTATCTCGTACTCCTTCAGCAGCTGGGTATTATTGATAATCGTCAAATGGAAGACATTATTGAGCAATGTATCGCCAGCGGGCAGCAGCCCATCGGGTTACCTAAGGTTAAACAGCTTGTCGCAGCATTCCTCTTTAATGCTCATTCCTACAGAAGTGATAGTGGTACTGTAGTTCTTCAGCCTACTGATACAATTCACTAGTACGAGTACTACCTGCATGGTCCCGTAGTTCAGCTGGATAGAACACAAGTTTCCTAAACTTGGTGTCGGAGGTTCGAGTCCTCTCGGGACCGCATACCTGCACTTCTTCCACACAAAGCATCTGCTTGCAGCGCTCTATCTTCCTATAGCATAATCTGTGATCACGCAAAGAGTTCTGGTAGGAGTGTTTCTTCGATAAGCGTGCACCATATATGTCCCACAAGTGTATGCGCCTCTTGGATACGTGCAGTTATATCGCTTGGTACAACCACCGCCTTATCGCATAGTGGACGCACTGTTCCACCACCTGCGCCAAGTAATCCTATAACACGAATACCACGGTTTTGTGCTGTCTGTGCAGCATGAACAACACTCGGGGAGTTACCAGTTGTTGAAATGCACACGAGCGTATCCCCCGCCCGACCGTATGCTTCTACCTGCCGAGCAAAAACATTCTCGTAGCCTAAGTCATTTGCTCCAGCTGTCAGAATAGAAGGATCCACTGTTAAAGCAAGCGCTGGAAAAGCACGCCGATGTACGCTTGACCTATAGCGTATAACAAGCTCAGCAGCAATATGTTGAGCATCGGCAGCACTACCGCCATTGCCACAGAGCATGATTTTAGCACCACTTGCCAGCGTTGACGCAAGATATAGTCCTGTCTCCTCAATCTGCGCTGTACATTCCTGTAACACAGCATGTATTGTACTCAGTGAAGCCTCTATTTCACTTACAATGCAATGATAAAAGTGATTGTTCGGTACTACTGCCATAAAGTTAAGGAATACAGGATGTGATCATCTTTCTTTAGGTTTACACCACACCCCTATACTGAGATTTTGCGATCAAGCATAGAATGACTAGTTCATGTCATACTCTTCATGAGCACCAGTAGAATCTAGAGCAGCGGGGGTTTCTTTGGGCGTGTAATACGAAAAATTTGCCAAAAGCTGGCAAAGCTTATTTTCTAGTCCTTTATACAGCCATACAGCATTGCCGTTAAACATAAATGAAAACATCAACCGCTCACCATCGAGCGTACGGACGTATCCTGCAAGAGCGCTAACGTTTTTATGCGTTCCAGTTTTTGCACGCACATTATACTCTGCCATTGTCCCACGCATGCGATACTGTAGTGTCCCATCTAACCCAGCAATAGCAAGCGAGTTTAAGAACTCATTTGTAAAGCGTGTATTTTCAACACGCCCCAGCAGGCGCAGCACTGCCACAGGAGAAACCTTATTACGGCGCGACAACCCTGACCCATCAAAAATCTGCACATCGGAGAGTATTGAATCGGTAATCCGATGTTGGCGCAGTGCGCCTTGTAACTCTTCCATCGCAGCATACACTGTATGATTGTCATGTGCAGCAAGCTCAGGATTGATAGCATCAATCTTTCCGCCTCCAAGCATCTTAAACACATGCTCAGCACAAAAGTTGTCGCTCTTTTTATTGATGATATTGATGACGTCGAGCAGCGGACGCTGAAGTGATACTAGTTCGGATACAGCCGGTGGAGCAGACTTAAAAGCTGATATCCCACCAACAGTAATACCTGCTGCTTCAATACGCTGTTTGAACATATCTGCTGCAACAAATGCAGGATGTTCGATAAAAAACTGACGCGAGATAGTTGTATGGGGAGCGAGAGTTCCTTGGATCACAAAACGCTGCTTTCCTCCTTTTTGACCATACAACTCTGTAATAGTTAGCATAGGACGAGAACGCTTCGACAAGGCTTTACGGCGTTTTTTAGAAGGCTTTGGCGGTGGTGCAACGACGGCTTTGACATCAAACTCAAAAGCATGACAGCTCGGAAATGTCTGAACATGCACAGGCTTACCAACCGTACCTCCTGCGCTCACAATAACCGTTATGAGATTGCGTTGAATGCTTAATGCACTAATTGGAGGTGTAGGCTGAACCTCGTCGTCATCGCCACTGTATATTCTACGATTTGTTACACGGTCAAAGAATGTATCGTCACCATAGATATTCCCTGTGATGTGACGTACACCAGCATGATATAACTGTATGGCGAGATACTCTAAATCATTCACATTAAGCAGGGGATCGCCATGACCAACAAGATAGATATTTCCATCAAGCACACCATCGCGCAGCTCAGGTGCATCAGTCAGAACAAGTGTTTCTATTTTGTACTCTGTTCCGTATTTATCTAATGCTGCAAATGTTGAAAAAAGCTTTGTTATCGACGCAGGTGTGAGTGGTAACGCAGCGTTGAACGAAAAGAGTTCTTTATTCTGTTGGAGCGAGTACACAAGAATACCAAGCTGCGTTTTACTGCGTTGGAGCACTTTTGCATGCTCAGCTAGTATCTCGCGGATTCTCGTTTGCAACCCCACAATTGCCTGAACACTGTCATCATGTGACAAGGGCACTCGTTCCACATACACCGACTGTGGCGATGGGATATCTGTCTTCAGACGATATTGACTGTTGCGCATTCCGGGAACACTTTGTGCCCACAGCATACAAGGCTCGATACTGAGCCATATGACGCTCCCACAGCATATCAGCATACACAAGCTCACTATACATTTCATACGCATAACACGGATAGCAAGACAACTCATACACGAGGAATACTTTCCTTGAGTAGGTGCAAAATACATGCCATTCGTGCCTAATCTTCAGCGATAATCAGTACTTTCGACTGCCCCCAGAACCGCTTCGGATTAGTGATTTTCAGGACATACGGCACTTTGTCAGTTTCGTAGGGTTTGGGAGAAAGAAGCTTTGGGTCATGATTGGAAATGACGCGATAAAACTTTGATTTCATCGGAATTTCCGATGTTTTGCGAATATCAATGCGTGTAAACTGGTCATCGATCTGTAGCGAATCGCTCGGTTGCCATGCTCCCCCAAAAATGAGTACCGACCCCTTTTTCTGAATATATCCTCTTGCACTGAGCATTTCCGTCGTACCAACAATATAGTGTGCTGTTGCAAGTTCTTCCTGTGTCGCTTCAAGCTCCTGTTGCTTTTCTAGCAACTGTTTAGCTTTTGCAAGAGCTTCAGCTTTAAATTTATCACGCTCAGCACGAGTAATTTCGAGCTCTGATTGAAGCTCTGCAATTCGCGCTTCTTGCTCGGCAATAGTTGCTTGCAACTTCTTGACCGTTTCTTCTAATACAGACAGTTTCTGTGCGAATGACGCATTACGCTGTTTTAGGCTGTTAATCCGTTCTTCAGCAGCTTTCATTTGCTGCTTGTATCCTGTTACTACCTCGCTAATTGCAGCAAGCTTACTTGCAACTTGATTTTTATAATTAAGGTTATCAATATTCTCCAGCGTTTTCGTAACAGCTACAGCACCAGCAACATTTGTTACCTGATTATAAATACTCGCAATTGAGCTTGTCGCATCTCCCAGTACTTGGGCAATGCTATCTTTTTCTTCTGCAAACTGTGCAAGCTCTCGGCTTTGCATTTCCAGTTTTTTTGCTTGGTCAGACCGAGCTTTGAGCAACGACCCAATGATTGCTAATGCGATAACAGCAAACACAAAGAACGAGAATATAAGAATACGGTTTTTCATAAATGTATGAGCAAGAAGGACAAACCTTGAACATCTTCTATCATCTTTCGGTTTATTTCAAGCATAATTTTTTTACTATGCTTTGCTTTCCAAAGTTCTTCAATTACGCACTATATAAGATAGAACCCTAAAGCAAGCGACAGAAACTCATAGATAATAAACAGAAGTAAGAACGCAAGCGCTGCTGGGATATACCTCCACCCAACTCTGCCCGCATGGACATTTTTGAGTGCATAATATAGGTACGGCAAGGGCAACAATGGACCGAATGTACCAAGCCACGCAAACTTCACCGATACAACAATGAGCCCCATCCATAGCACTAGAAAATACGTGATAAAGTGGAGCGAAAAAATCAGATGCTCTATATAATACCAGTTTGGGTAGATAACCTTCAATGCTAAGGCAAATAGTAACACAATAAGCAACGTGTAGAGCGGTATGTAATTCTGAACAACATTGTCAAGACGCTCTTGAATAACTTCGACTGGTAATTTTGCCTCTTCTGCTTTTTCTTGAATAGCTTTTGCAAACTGTGGTTGCTTCAGCAAAACATCGGTACTAATATCCAGCTTGAGACTGACAAAGAAAAAGACTGCTGCAACAACGAAGTACAGCTGTGTTGGTAGAGTATATGTTTGATGGCGAAATCTTAGATATTCTTGTGTAAGAAAACCAGGCCTTGTAAGCAAATACCACAACGAGCGAAAGAACTTGCGGTCAATATTCAAAATTTCTGGTATAGCACTACGAGCAAAATTTGTTAATGTCAGCTCTCGTGAGGCACTTCGTGCCTGACCACACTGTGGGCAATATTCCCAACCTTGCTCCACGTATGTACCGCAGTTTGGACAATGAGGACTGAGAGTAAAGGCTGTTACTGTTTCATCTTCTGCACGACGCAGCATTTCCTTGATGCTTTCCTCATCTGTTCCCGGGAGTATCCCCACATACGCACCAAATATGGAAGCAGCAATGCTAAATAGTAGTAGTCCTAGGAAGATATCCGACTCGTACATTGTTATGACCGCATATGCAAATTTTGCCCCTGGATTGTTATATGCTGCTTGGTTTGCCTTAGGCTGACCACTCTCATCCAGAACACTTTCTATCATCGCAAAGTCCGCAAAATCATATGCTGTTGCAGAGAAGTATATCAAACAGCAAATAGACGTCAGCAAGAAAAAGACAATACTCCACAGAAATGCCAGGAGCATCTTCCGCACAGCAATACGACGTGTTCTTGTATCCATATTCCTATACCTCTACTGTCCTCAGAACTACATGCATGGCATGCCTCATCATACTCTACACAAAATTTGCACGATCATTAAGCTTACTTTCTAATACTAACGTCGCAAAATACTGAAATTTACACTACAGACAAATGCTCTTCTTTAAAACATATGCTTTTATCTCACTACATCGCTGCTGTAACTTACATGCTGAGTTTATATTTTTTTTGCTATCTTTGCGTAAAGACTCATAAGTCATAAGCACGTCAAATAGTCACATAGCATGAGGCTAGCTCAATGATCTGAGAGACGACATCTCTACGATGGGATTGCTACACATGCAAGCAGCATCATGCCCTATGTGCTGTTCCACAGACGAACAAAGCGTGTGTGTCTTCAAATATTGTTACGTGGTAGTGTAGATACAGCTCTCCCCGCCTATGACCGTATTCAAGCATGCAATAGAGAGCATGCGCCAGTTTGCAATGCACTGAGGAGTCTATGAATAAACATATTTTGCTTATCGACGACGACGAGCGATTGTCTCATCTTTTAGCAGACTTATTTAGGCTTGAAGGTTACTGCGTAACTATCGCCCAAACTGGAAATGAGGGACTAGACCTAGTTCGACAATCTGCGTTCGCTGTAGCAATTGCCGACGTTCATCTCCCCGATATTCATGGCATTGAACTTGTGCGGCAGCTGAAAGAACTTTCTCCAGCAACAGAAGTGATTGTGCTCACAGCACATGCAGAAGTGCGAGATGGCGTCGAAGCTATGAAAAATGGTGCCTTTGATTACGCTCTCAAAACAGGCGACCACGAGCAGCTCATGCTGACAGTCGCACGCGCAGTGGAAAAATCGCAACTTCAACTTGCTGTCAAAGAACTTCAGCAGCAGCTCATTCTTCAGGATGCATTTAGCATCATTATTGGTGTAGCACCAGCACTTCAAGAGGCTGTCAATATAGCACGCCATGCAGCGCAGACAGATATACCCACACTTCTCTTAGGCGAAACTGGCACAGGCAAAGAGATTTTTGCCCGCGCTATTCATAACGCAAGTGTCCGCGCG
>JANWZB010000142.1 GCA_025055035.1 Candidatus Kapaibacterium sp. | reverse complement strand
CAGGTGTAGGAATGTGCAGCATTGCTGATAAATCCAGAGTTGCCGCTTTTCCTGTAAGGTCATGCGCTGGGCGAAGTATATCGGAACGGCCTATCATATCGTCCATCGTGCGAAAGCCGAGTTCCGCCATCAGTTCCCGAACTTCCTCGGCAATGAATCGGAAAAAGTTAATGACATACTCTGGCTTCCCGCTGAACCGTGCGCGTAGCTGAGGGTTTTGCGTTGCAATGCCTACAGGACAGGTGTTGAGATGGCACTTCCGCATGAGAATACAGCCTGAAACGACAAGAGGCGCTGTAGAAAAGCCGAATTCTTCAGCGCCGAGAAGTGCTGCTATGACAACATCACGTCCAGTTTTAAGCTGCCCATCGACCTGCAAACGCACACGACCGCGTAGGTTGTTGAGCATGAGTGTTTGTTGGGTCTCTGCTAAGCCAAGCTCCCATGGAACACCTGCATGACGAATAGAACTCAATGGAGAAGCGCCTGTACCACCATCGTATCCTGAGATAACAATTGTATCGGCATGGGCTTTGGCTACACCTGCAGCAACGATTCCGACACCAACCTCTGAGACAAGCTTGACAGAAATTGACGCACGTGGGTTAGCGTTCTTAAGGTCATAAATGAGCTGAGCAAGATCTTCGATAGAGTAAATGTCATGGTGTGGTGGTGGCGAGATAAGAGTTACGCCGGGGACGGAATGCCGTACTCGTGCAATGACCTCATCAACCTTATGCCCAGGAAGCTGTCCGCCCTCGCCCGGTTTTGCACCCTGTGCTATCTTGATTTGTATCTCATCGGCATTAACAAGGTAATACGAGGTAACACCAAAGCGCCCTGATGCAACTTGCTTGATGGCAGAGCGACGGTTGTCGTGAAAGCGCTCCGAATCTTCGCCGCCTTCGCCGGTATTGCTTTTCCCACCAATAGCATTCATAGCAATAGCGAGCATTTCATGGGCTTCTTTGCTCAAAGAACCAAACGACATTGCTCCTGTGGCAAAGCGCTTCATGATGGCTTCTGCTGGCTCAACTTCTGACACAGGCAATGAGTCGCGTTTCTTAAATTCCAGCAAATGCCGCAGCATAACGTGCTTTTTCTGCTGTGCATTCACAAGGCGGCTGTAGCGCTTAAATTCTTCGTAGTCCGCTGTTTGAGTTGCTTTTTGTAGTGCATGAATACTTGCAGGATTATATGAGTGAAATTCTCCATCGCGCTGCCATTGATATAGCCCTGAGCGCATAAGCGTGGGTTTATGAATACGGTACGGTGGGAAGGCAGTACGGTGGAAGCGCTCGATGTCTCGAACGATGTGGCGCAAATCAATACCTTCCAAACGCGAGGGAGTACGCGGAAAGTAATTATCTATTAATTGCGAACTCAGCCCTACGGCTTCGAAGATCTGAGCACCACGATACGACATCAGCGTTGAAATACCCATTTTACTCATGATTTTCAGAAGCCCTTTGCCAATGGCTTTGCGGTAGTTCTCCGTCATTGCCTGTACACTGCCAAGCGCTGTCAGCGTTGTTCCGTGAACAGTCGCGATAGCATTTGCTGGTGCAAAGGTATGTTTGATAGTGGCAAGAGCGAGATATGGGTTAATAGCGCTTGCGCCGTACCCAATCAGGAGAGCAAAATGCATCACTTCACGTGGCTCGCCAGATTCAACAATAAGCCCGACCTGTGTGCGCTTGCCTGTCTTGATAAGGTGGTGGTGAATCGCTGAAACAGCAAGCAATGACGGAATGGGAGCCATAGTTTTATTAACGCCTCTGTCGCTAAGAATCAGGAATGCATGACCCTCTTCGATAACTGCTTCTGCCTGTTCACACAGGTTGGTTAGTGCTTTCACTAAGCCCTCTACGCCTTTAGCAATAGGAAATAGCGTCGAGAGTGTCGCTGCGCTAAAGCCTTGTGGCACTGAGGTGTGGCTACCGTCGAGTGCTCGTATTTTTGCGAGTTCTTCATCAGTGAGAATCGGAGAATCAAGCTCGAGGTCACAGCGCAAGGGGTCAAACTCTTCGTTCAAGAATTTGCCTCGTCGCCCTGTATACACCTTTAGCGACATCACAGAGCGCTCGCGTAGTGGGTCGATAGGAGGATTTGTTACTTGTGCAAAGAGCTGCTTAAAGTAGTTGTAGAGAAGCTGTGGCTTGTCGGAGAGTACAGCAAGAGGCGTATCTGTACCCATCGAACCGATAGGCTCTTCTCCGCTCTGTGCCATAGGTTGCAGCAGGAAGCGGATATCCTCGTCGGAATATCCAAATGCTTGCTGCTGTTCGAGAAGGATATGCTTATCGGCAAGATTAGGCTGGAGGGGAATTTCCGGCGCTACTTCTGGCAAATGCTCAAGGCGCACAACATGGGAACGAATATAGTCAATATACGGTCGGCGCGTTGCTATGGAGTGCTTTATCTCATCGTTTTCGATAATTCGACCCTCTGACAAGTCTGCAATAATCATACTTCCGGGTTCGACGCGTCCTTTGCGTACAATGGTTTCAGGGGGAAAGTCGAGAACGCCTGCCTCAGAAGCCATTGCCATGATGCCATCGGCTGTAACCAGAAATCGTGCTGGGCGCAAGCCGTTGCGGTCGAGAATCGTGCCAATGCATGTGCCATCGGTAAAGGATATTGCTGCAGGTCCGTCCCATGGTTCAGATAGGGTGCTGTGGTATTGATAGAACGCTCGCAGTTCTTCGCTCATATCGGCTTTTGCTTCCCATGCCTCAGGGATCAGCATCATAAGCGCATGCGGCAGTGAGCGCCCGCTCAGCACAAGAAGCTCGAGGGTGTTATCGAGAATAGCAGAGTCTGAGCCACTTTCGGTAATGATGGGTTTAATCTTCTTGATGTCATGACCAAACAGTGGAGATTCGAGCATGGCTTCGCGGGCGCGCATCCAATTGATATTCCCGCGCAACGTGTTGATTTCACCGTTATGAGCAATGTAGCGAAATGGATGTGCTAGGCTCCATGAAGGAAATGTGTTGGTGCTAAAGCGTTGGTGAACAAGAGCAAGTGCAGAAGTAAAGTCGCGAGCTTTGAGATCGATATAGTAAGAATCCAGCTGTTCAGGCTGAAGAAGTCCTTTGTAACAGATTGTTCGTGTCGAGAAGCTAGCAGCGTAGAAGTAGTGCCCTTGCTGAAGACCGAGGCGTGCAATTTCCTTTGCCATCATCTGGCGGGCAACATACAGCTTGATTTCAAGCTGGTCTTGTGTTAGATGAGGAGCAGACACGAAGACTTGGCGAATAGCAGGCTGAGATAATTTCGCAAGGTCGCCTGCAACTTGGTCATTGATAGGTGGATTACGCCAGCCTAAAATCTGTAATCCTTCGGCTTCTAGACGGCGTTGTATCAGGTATTCGCAGCGCTTGCGTTCTTCGGGCAGCGATGGGAGGAAGAGCATGCCGATACCATAGCGCCCTTGCTCCGGCAGTTCAAATCCTCCGTCGAGAAGGTTTTGTGGTTCGCGGCATACTCGTACAAAAAACTGATGAGGAATTTGCGTGAGAATTCCTGCTCCATCGCCAGTGTGGGGATCGCAGCCGCATGCACCGCGGTGCTTGAGATTTTTAAGAATTTTCAGCCCCTGAGTAACAATATCCCGAGAGGGCTTCCCGTGGATGTTTGCAATAAATCCTACGCCGCATGCATCGCGCTCGAGCGTGGGGTCGTACAGACCTTGTTTTGCAGGGAAAAACAAAGAGGACATAGTGCTGCTTGACAATGTAGAAATGTGCGTGCAATGATGATCATACGGATGTTCGCTTGGAGCGAAAAAAGTATGCTTTTAAACTTTAAGCGAAGTTTCGCTTGATGCGCAAGGTAATGAAAAATCATGTGAAAGTCAATATGATGTTTCCACATGATGCGCCAAGAAAACAAAAGCTACGAGTGTGTGCGGCAATACCACAGACTCATAGCGTTGTTGTGTTGTGTAGGTGGGAGTGCCCTTTACGCGAGTTCGCGTAGAGCTTGTTCTGCTTGTTCTTTAGTCGGTGGCTTACCGTGCCACTCATAGTTATCATGCATAAACGATACACCTTTCCCCATGAACGTTTTTGCGATGATACATGTAGGTTTGCCTGTGTGCTTTCTGTGGTTATGTTCAAAAAGGTCAAATCCCTTGTAGATATCAGCAAAGCTATGACCATCAATTTCGATAGTATCGAAGCCAAAAGCGCGGCATTTATCGACAATTGGGTACACGCTCATCACATCCTTGACACGTCCATCAATTTGGCAGTCGTTGTTATCAATAATCCAGCAAAAATTACTGAGGCGAAGATGCGAGGCAGACATTGCTGCTTCCCAGACAGAACCTTCTTGTAGCTCCCCGTCTCCTGTCAAAGCAAAGACCTTGCGGTCTGTTTTGTCGAGGAGCAGGTCGCTCATTGCCATGCCCACTGCAATCGAAATGCCATGACCGAGCGAGCCTGTTGATGTTTCTATACCCGGTAGATGCATATCAAGCCCTGGATGACCTTGCAAGCGTGAACCAAGCTTGCGTAGAGTCAGTAGCTCTTCTTTTGGAAAAAAGCCAGCATTAGCAAGCGTGGCGTACAGACCGGGACATAAGTGCCCAGCGCTGAGAACAAAACGGTCGCGCCCCGACCATTGATAATCGTGGGGGTTGTAGCGCATGACTCCACCAAAATAGAGCACAGCAAAGATGTCTGCTAGTCCAAGCGGACCACCAGAATGCCCAGAGCCTGCCACAACAAGGCTGCGGATGATGTCGCGGCGAATTTCTTTGGCAATATCTGCTAGCTCCTGATATTCGTGCTCATGACGACGTCTATTTTCGAAAGCCATATCCTAAACCACATTGTAAGTGATGAAAAATGTGAGTGTATAGAGTTGTTTGCGTTGCAGGAAAAGGACTGTTTATAGTGCTTCCTCAGAGCAATTCCTTCATATTCTTTCGCCTGAGAAAATCAACAAGTTCTTTGATGTTTTGTCCATGTCCATTACGGCAAATGAGCAGAACATCGTCTGCCTCAACTACAATTAGGTCATCCACATCGAGTAGGGCTATCACCTTCTTTGAGGCTCGCACAAACGAGTTTGTAACGTTGACAGCAACAATCTCTCCTTCAAAAGCATTGTCTGAGGTATCCTTTGCTGCAAGCTGGTACATTGCATCCCACGAGCCAATATCGCTCCAGTCGAATTCTCCTTCAATAACATATGACTGGCGTGTCTTCTCCATGATGCCAAAATCAATAGAGATAGAGCGGAACTGGCGGTATATTGTGCGCAGCGTGTGTGCATACGTGTCCCTGTCGAGGTGTTTCTGAAGAAGTCGTAAAAGATGTGCATGGTCGGGTAAGAGTTCTTCGTACTGTTTCCAAAGTATGGTCGCCTTCGCACAGAAAATTCCTGTATTCCATAGGAAGTCGCCAGAGTTGAGAAAGCGAATGGCTGTTTCAATATCGGGTTTTTCTGCAAATGTCAGCACTTTATGCATTGTTTGCATGGGATAGACGAATGTGTCATGATCGTGTGGGGTATTGTGAAATGCTTGGATATATCCCAAGCCTGTGTCGGGACGTGTTGGTTGCACACCGAGAGCAATAATTCCATCAGTAACGGCTGCTGTATCGGCTGCAAGTGAAACGGTAGCAATGAAGTCACGAGCGTTCGTAATGACATGGTCTGATGGGAACACAGCCACAACAAACTCTTCACTTATACGATGCTGAAGCTGAATTAACGCCAGTCCAATTGCTGCTGCGGTATTGCGCCCGAAGGGTTCTGTGATGATATTGTCCTGAGGGAGCTCTGGTAGTTGCTGGGCAGTGAGAGAGGATAGAGAATCACCAGTAACAACAATAATATCTGTAGGTGCAAAGGAAAGACGCAAGCGCTCAAATGTATGCTGAAGGAGCGATTTGTTCTCAAAAAGCGGGAGAAATTGCTTAGGAAAATGCTCGCGGCTCAAAGGCCAAAGCCGAACTCCACTGCCACCTGCGAGGATAAGTGCAATTGTTTTCATAATGACTGTCTTCAGGAATCATGATAGACGCGGGGTACACGAGCAGTGATACCAGTCAAAATTTCATAGGGAATAGTATCCAGATGCTCTGCCCATTCGCGTGCATCAAGAGAAACCGTACCATGCCGAGTTTGCTGAGAACCAAGAAGAATGACTGGTTCACCAATTTCGAACGGTTCATCTCCGATGTCCACCATACACTGATCCATGCAAATTGTTCCCACAATGGGAAAAAACTTCCCTTGTATGAGAACACGAGCTTTCCCACTAAGATTCCGCCGCAAGCCATCAGCATAGCCAATTGGGATCGTTGCAATTGTTGTCTCGTGTGGAGTATAATATCTTCTTCCGTAGCTTACTGGCTCGCCAGCAGGCAATCTTCGTAGAG
>JANWZB010000141.1 GCA_025055035.1 Candidatus Kapaibacterium sp. | reverse complement strand
GGACCGTGTATGCTAATCTGGGCGGAGGCGTCGAAGTGCCAGCAGGCAATGAAACCGACCCCCCGAGCGTATTCGGAGAAGACACTGTACGCTCTATCAACGCTTTGCTGAAACCAATAGAATCTACGACCTATGAACTTGGCATGAAGGGCACTATGCTGTACGACAATACACTGTTTATCCGTCGCTTGGCATGGGATTGTGCCCTGTATCAAATTGATGTGGTGAATGACATTATCCCGTATCGTGGCGGGCGTTTTTATTTTACTGCTGGACGTTCACAGCGGCGTGGCATCGAAGCAAGTATTCACGCTGATGTTCAGGGTGGTATATCCCTCATCGCAACAGCTACCTATGCGCGCAATATCTTGCTTGAGTACCGCATAGATTCTGTGTACATTAGCCGTAGCCTCGAAGGGCGCTTCGTCAGCTACGCAAACAATAGTATTCCCGGCATCCCAGATTTCTTCTCATCAGCACGGCTGCGATATCAGCCAGAATTCGCACCGTTCCTCTTTACTGAAGCAGAATGGCGTACAGTTGGGACATATTTCGCCAATGATGCAAATACACTCTCTGTTCCCGCATATTCGATTGTTGATGCAGCAGCAGGATTACAAAATACACTCTTTGATGAGCACCTTCGCATCACTGCGTTTATACGAATCAACAACCTGTTTAACTCCCCGTATGTTGCATCGATTTGGATTAACCCAGACCGTTCTTCGGACGGCCGGTACGCTTTTATCGAGCCCGGACTACCGCTGCATTATATCGCTTCTCTTGCCGTAGAATGGCGTTTATAGAGTCCTGCGAATTGAAACTGCTGTTTGCTTACTGCTGCCATATGCTTGCTGTGAGCGTATGGCAGCACAAGCAGCATGTGTAAACAGATTGGAAGAGCCATGCGAAATTCGTAAATTCATCGTATCTCTCTAACCAATATTCGTCTCGTCTCATTTCGTATCCCTACCATGCCCTGTGTTTACACGCTCCATGTATTCCGCTATATATCGTGCGCACTATGCGCATATTTCTGTGTACTGTCCAGTGTATGGTCGCAGGGAATCTCGGTACTTGGTGTTTCTGCTGCACAGTTTCCACGTGTTCGTGCGCAATTCTATGCAATAGACTCTGCAGGAAGACTTGTCACCAGTATTAACTCGGGCACTACAACAATTCTCGAGGGCAGCACCACACGACGTATTCTTTCGATATCATGCCCTACTCCTCCGCCACCTCGCCCGCTATCTGTGGTGCTCACAATTGACGTTTCAGGTTCTATGGCGTCAGTAGGGAGTAGTGGTATATCGACTATGGCAATTGTGCAGCGGGCAGCCAGAACATTGATTAATGCGATGTCTCTTGGAACTCCTTCGTCTACCCTACCGGGTGGGTCAGAGTGTGCAGTAACAAGCTTCGACCACGACAACTACCTTAACCAAGATTGGACAACAGACCGAGCACGGCTACTGCGTGCTATAGAGTCTTTGCAACCGCAAGGTGGAACAGACTACGATGCTGGCTTTCTTAATCGCCCTGCAGGAGGAATTGAAATTGCACGGACAGGTAAGTATCGGCGCATTCTGCTCTTTTTCACCGATGGGATTGGCAGCGGCAGTGAAACTGCTATCATTCGGGCAGCACAACAGCACAATGTACGCATTTTTGTTGTATGCTTCGGTTTGCCAGCACCACTCCTATTACGCAACGTTGCTCAAGCAACAGGGGGCTTTGTGCTCGACCGCATCAGCACAGATGAAGAGACACGCCAAGCATTTCTGACAGTCTTGCTTGCTGCTCAGGATACTCCTCCATGTGAGGTCGTCTGGGAAAGTGAGCATCCATCATATACCTGCGAAACAAGCGGCGCAGTCCAGCGGCAAGCACAAATCCTTGTCAGTGGCACAGCATTTGGTTTGGCAGCAGAACGTCTTATCGAAGGCTCTGGCACATACGTACTTGCTGCACCTATACAGCCCCAGCTTGTCATCAATCCACCGAGCGTTGGTTTTACCATTACACAAGCACAGCTCGGCATACCACAAACCCGCACAGTAACGATAACGGCACGTAATGGTGATTACCGCATTTTTACTATCCTCTCCAGTGATACGAACTTCCGCGTTACACCCACACAGTTCGCCCTTGCCAATAACACATCACAAACGCTTACTATTAGCTACACTGCGCGTCAAGCAGGATTTGCAGTAGCAGCATTCTCAATTATCGCCGACACATGTCCAGCCTCATTCTATGCTGTTGCACGCACAACGATCCCTCCTGTACGACCAACACTCGTACTAACATTTCCTAACGGTGGGCAGCGATTTGTTGCTGGTGCAGACACCATAATTACATGGCGTGGCATCGCCCCCGATGATAGTGTACGTTTGGAATACAGCACTGATAGTGGTCGCACATGGAACTTGATTGTTGAGCGTGCTAGCGGGTTACAGTATCGCTGGGAACGTATCCCTTTCACACCAAGCGAACGCTGCTTGATACGCATAACGCAACTTGTTGCTTCGCCTGATCCAGATACTGTCATTACCCTCCCCGGCTTGGCATCACGTGCGGGGTTTGTTGTACAAGGAGAGCGTGTTGCAGCAGCATTCGATGGACAAGTAACATTTTGGGATTCCTTCACCACAGCATTCTATGGTGGTCAAGTTCGGCATCGCAGCGCCATACGCAGCCTTGATGTTTCTCCAAATGGCTCACAACTCGCATCAGCAGATGACGGTGGAACTATCGTCATTTGGGATACCCAGCAATCGCAACTGCGCACTGCTATCGTTGGAAATGTTGGGAATACCGTCCGCTACACACCTGATGGAACAATCCTCGCAATAGCAGGAGCTACACTCAATGACAATCCTGCTATCGGGCTTCTACAGTTCTACGATGCCACGACAGCAGAACTTGTCCGAGAAATCCGCTATACAGCGGTAGGAGGAAGACCACGTGAACTATTTTTTTCACCGAATGGGCGTATTATTGGTATGGTGCGCAGCGATGGTGGCTTGTCATTTTGGGACGTGCAGACCGGCATTTCAATATCAGCGCCACTTGGCTCCTCGCGTGATGTCAATGGTGCAGTGTTTAGTTCCGATGGAAATGAGTTATTCCTTGCCACACGTACAGGATGCGAACGTTGGGATTGGCAGCGAGGTTTGCTGATTCGACGCTTCGCATTAGGGCAGAACGTTGTGAGCGTTCATCTGAGCCCCAACGGACAAAGAGTTATCACTGCTGCTCTTACTCACGGTGTTAGCATATGGGATGCACGTGGGGTCAATGCATGCATTCGTACGCTGAACTTTCCAAACCAAGAAGCTACCTACGCCGAATTCCATCCTGACTCCCGACGATTCTTAACTATAAGCAATGCCGTTATTAGAGTACATGCGCTTGCTGAGCCAATTCCCTTACAAGCTGATATCTCCGATAGCCTTTGGGCAATTGTAGCACCAGCTGCCGAAGCTCGTGATATCGACATGCGGACATCGTTTGTTGGTGTTCCCAAAGATTCTGTCATCCAAGCATTTATACGCAACACAGGCACATATCCCGTTCGCCTGGACTCTGTGTACTTTACTGGTGCACATCCCGAAGATTTTGCTGTCACTGTCGGTGTTCCGGCTTATATTCCTGTTGGAGCATCGCATAGTCTGGAATTTCGCTTTCGTCCTCGTGTAGAAGGAGAGAGAACAGCACGAGTCAATGTTATGTTGCAGCATACAACGCTCCAGCATACTATTCGTGGCGAGGGCATACGACCTTCGCTGCAGATAAGCGTTCCAATTCTCGACTTTGGGAATGTACTCATTGGAACAAGACGTGATACAGTACTGCAGCTCGCTCTACGCAATACTGGCACAACCTCCATCAGTATTACTACACTACAGCTTGGCGGACCAGACAACGTGCAGTTTTCCATCGTCTCAGCATTTTCTCCTTTTACCCTTGCTCCCGGAGAATCACGGTCTCTTACACTACGATTTGCCCCAACAAGTGTCGGTCGGGCACAAGGGTCTGTCATTATCCTCTATAACAATGGTACGCGTGCAACGCTACGACTGTTCGGTACGGGCGTCGATGTGCTACCATCACCTCCTTGCACTCTGCGATTGTATGATACTGTTGCACGACCCAACGACCGGATCTGCCTTTCTCTAGCACAGGTATGTTCAGCACCTCTAGAGCTCTCGACTAGTGTTACTGTTCTTGTGAGCTTTAACGCCACACTCCTTTTCCCCGAAGCACCAACACCACTGGGAATTGTTGCCGATGGCATACGATATATTCCGCTAACTCTCAATCTTCGTCCAGTGTCCTCAACAGCCTCCATTCAACAACTTGACGTTAGTCGGCTCCAAAACATATGCTTTACTGCTATGCTCGGCAATACAACATCAACCCGTATTGCTTTGGAAGTTCTTCAGCCTGTAGGAGCACCACTGCAAACTACATCATCGAATCTTCGTCTTCTCACCTCACAAGCCGGCGGTACACATTTATTCTTCTCCTCGCCATCACCTCTGCGTATTCTCACTATGCAACCAAATCCCGCCTCCGACCGCATTATCATTCAATATACCATTGCCACAACGGGAACTATGACACTGAATATCCTTGATGTATTTGGGCGTACACTTCGCACACAAGCACTTTCGGTAACAGCCACTGGCACTCAAGAAGTATCTCTATCGCTGGACAACATACCAGCAGGAACATACTTTGTACGCCTGAGTACAAGCACTCACAGCGCTACACAACGCTTCAGTATCGTACGATAGCTCACACACTCTGTATTCTCGCGCGATACAACACAATCTTCTGCTGCTGTATCGCGTAAACATTTTTGCGAAGGTTGCAAAATGCGGTATATTGAGCGCCACGTATTGTACAACTAAGCATTTCTACACTCTACTTCTCATACACGCGTATGACACACGGCAGCCATAGCTCTACAGCGTCGGCAGGGAATTCTCCAGCATCGGCACATACTCTTATTCCCACACTTGGTCTTTTTACCACAGTTTCGATTATTGTTGGCTCTGTGATTGGCTCTGGAATATTTATGAAACCTGCGCTCATGGCTTCACAGCTTGGCTCGCCGCAGTTACTACTCCTTGTATGGGTCGGCGCTGGACTACTCACGCTCATTGGCGCACTTACCAATGCCGAAATCGCAAGCATGATTACTGCAACTGGTGGTCAGTACATTTTCTTTCAGAAAATGTACGGAAACTTTATTGCCTATCTATACGGCTGGGCAATTTTCGCTGTTATCCAAACAGGTTCTATCGCAAGTGTAGCGTATGTTTTCTCCACCTATATGGAATACTTTATCCAGTTCCCGCGTTTATCGCCGAAGTTTGAGCAATCGTATGCCTTGTCTCTTCCCTTTATCGGGAGTATCTTCCCTCTAGAGAATATCGGTGTCAAGCTTGTTACCATAGCCCTTATTTGCACGATGACTCTAGTGAACTATCTTGGTGTACGCTTTGGCGGCATCATCGCTAGTCTGTTTACAAGTTTGAAGGTTGCAGCTATGGTACTTCTTGTTGCAGCAAGTTTTCTGTTTGGAAACGGTTCAGCAGCCCACTTTGTTACGCCCGCCGCAACAGGTCAGCCGAGCGGTATTAATACTATACTCCTGATAGTTATGGCAACGGCAGGAGCATTTTGGACATACGATGGCTGGAACAATATCACCTACATTGCTGGCGAAGTAAAGAATCCTAGTCGTACCATTCCACGTGGGCTATTTCTGGGAATGTTGATTGTTATTGCTGTCTATGTTGCTATCAATCTTGCGTACCTGTATATTCTGCCTATAGAGGTCATGGCATCATCGAAACTTGTTGCTGCAGACGTTGCGCGTGCTGTTTTTGGCTCATCAGGAGGTGCTATCATTGCATTGTGTGTCATTCTTTCAACGCTTGGCACGGCAAACGGCACAATCCTCGCTAGCGCACGAGTATATTTCGCAATGGCACGAGAGAACATGTTTTTTCGTTTCATCGGCAATGTTCACCCACGGTTTCATACACCCGGCAATGCTTTGCTCGTACAAGCGTTTTGGTCATGTGTTCTTGTTCTCAGCGGCACGTTTGACATGCTGACCGACATGCTTATCTTCGTTACATGGATTTTTTACGCACTCGGTGCTTATGGAGTATTCGTATTGCGCAAGACTATGCCCGATACTCCTCGTCCATACAAAGTCTGGGGCTATCCCTACGTTCCAGCAGTCTTCGTTGTATTTGCTGGAGCATACGTTGTCATCACACTCTACAACGACATCTCTGCATACGTACGCGGCACTTCACCTCTGATTAACTCAGTCTTTGGTCTGCTTCTCGTTGCAACAGGGCTACCCCTGTACTATTACTTTCAACGCAAGCAATCACGGCCACTCGCAACACCAACACTATGACGATTCTTCAGGCAATTCTGCTCGGTATCGTACAAGGGCTTACAGAGTTTTT
>JANWZB010000140.1 GCA_025055035.1 Candidatus Kapaibacterium sp. | reverse complement strand
CTCAAGCGCTTTAGCAGTGTTACCTTTTTGCGAATACAGGTCTGCTAACCGTGCTAAAATCAGTGCATCATTGTCATTCAATTCTTTGAGAAGCTCGCTGTACAGACTAATTGCCTTGTCGATATCTCGCAACTCATACAAGCGCGCCAACATGAACCGATTCATAGGCTCAGGCTTGCGAGCTTCAAGATAGTGATACACTGCTAGTGCCTCATCTAAGCGGAATTGCTGTGTGTATAACTCCCCAAGCAGCTTATATGCAGGAATAAAGGTGGAATCGAGCAGGAGAGCCTCGCGCAATTCTTCAAGTGCAAGCTCTTGCTTGCTTAGTTTCACGTAATTTTGTGCTATGGCAAAGTGTATAGCAGCTGCCTTGTCGTACCGCAATGCTTGTTGAAACTCTAAAATCGCTTCTGCAGAGCGCTCCTGCATCTGAAGAATTGCACCCTTGACGTAATACTCACGCGCTTTGCCCGGATGAAAGCGCAGTGAGTCATCGAGAGATGGTAACAGTGCTGTATATGACGATAACATGCCAAACGATGATAACGATGAATGGAGTTTGGCATCCGTTGCTTCTTGGTATACACTGGCACACGAAGACCCCGCTAGCGCTATCCATACAATTGCACTATGCACCAGCAATTTTCTCTTCGTGTCAGTGTAAGAGAATAGCATTGCGGATTGCACAGGAAAAGACAGGTAGCGATTCATATCGATGCACCCAAGGGCAGTGCGGAAACTACGGAGTTGCAGACGCGTGTAAAATACTACAAAAAAGTGGATTTACCACAAGTTGTTTTTCGTGCAAGCAAAATGCGAGATTCACGCGAATATACAGCGGGCTGAAGCACAAAAGAAGGATTGTTCGTTGGCGTGTAATGTTTCTATTCTAATTCCCGCAAAAACTCTTGAAGAATGAGAGCGGCTGCAACCTCATCTGTTCGCCCCTTCGCAGAACGCTCTTTTTTTCTTGCTCCTGTGTGCATCAAAATAGCTCGTGCTTCTTGGCTTGAATATGCTTCATCAACAACAAATATGGGAAGGTCACACCATGTGCGCAGAAAGGCAATAAAGTGTTGGATTTCCCGCATTATAGGCGTTTCCGAATTATCACACTGAAATGGCATGCCAACAATCACTGCTCCCAAGCGTTCATAGTCGAAAGTACGTTGCATCTCACGCTTGAGCACATCAAGCTGACCGTTCAAGAAAAATCCACGTGGTGTAGCAAGAATATGGAGTTCATCAGCAACGGCAAAGCCAATCCGTTTTTGCCCATAATCAAGAGCACCAATGCGCTTTCCTCGAAGCTCAACTCGTAGCTGACTTGTTATTTCGACAGGATGTACAAGCAACTACTACGTCCTTTCTGAAGAATTTCTTTGTCTTGATAGTTTATGCAGCATGTGCTTTTGCGCTAAGTTTTTCTCTCCACTTCATCATCGCTTGTGTAAGCTTCGATGAAGCAAGCGTAAATTCACCCCCAAGCTGCATTAGACCTTCAGCTTCTACTTTGTTCCCTGCAACAGCAAGCTCGGCAACACGTGCTGCAACTTTATGGAACTCTGCGTGCAAGCGTAGAACTGCCTGATAGTCCTCACCATTTTTTACATGCTGTGGAATGGTATCGCTATAAAGCCACTTTCCGAAAACACACTGATTGTCTGCGCGTATCGTCTCAAGCGATATATCCGTCGCTCCCGTTGCAATTGCGTTGCGTAGGCGCTGCTTCCACATTCCGTGTGCTGCAATTGCTGCGGTAATTTGGTCAGTAAGATGCGTAAGTTGCTCGGGATTCATCACTCTCACCTAACTTGAATTTGAACGACAAAATATGCATTATTGAGATATCGCCTATGCGATGTTCTAGCCTAGTACTTTCGGAACTTTGAAAAATACTCCGTTATGCTTTGGTGCATTCAGTAACGCTTCTTCTGTCGTAATTGCACGATAGGCCTCATCTTCGCGGAAGGTGTTTTCTCCTATGTCAAGAATGCTTTTGAGTGGCTCTACGTGCTCAAGGTCGAGCAAATCAATTGCATGAAAGTACTCAAGAATATTTTCAAACTGCTCGACGAACGTTGCTTGTTCTTCTTTGGAGAACTCTAGACGTGATAGTTGGGCGATTGTCGCGATAGTATCGGGGGAAATGCGCATACGCTCCTCTAAGCATTGTGAACAGTTCGGAAGTGCCAAAATTAGCAAAACTTCGTATATTGATGCAACTTTTTTGCGATGCGACGCATATATGATTTATCTTGACAATAGCGCAACAACACGCATCGATGAACATGTTCTTGATGCAATGCTACCATGGCTGCGCGACAACTTTGGTAATGCCTCATCAATTTACGGACTTGGTAGAAAAGCACGCGTAGCAATTGAGAATGCTCGCGAAGAAATTGCAGCGCTGATTGGTGCCCATCCATCAGAACTCATATTTACAAGCGGCGGTACGGAGTCGAACAATACTGTTCTCAAGAGCGCCGTTCATGCATCTGGCTTTGCTCAAGAAATTGTTGTCGGTGCTACAGAGCACCATGCGGTTCTTCATACTGCTGAGTATCTCGAACGGTCTGGTGTTACTGTACACTACATACCTGTTGATGTATGGGGAGTTGCTCGCGTGTCAGTAGTAGAGCAACACAACAAACCCAATGTTCTTATTAGCCTGATGCATGCCAACAATGAAACAGGCGTTATTCAGCCTTTGCACGCCGTTCGCCAATCTGCCCCCAATGCATATTTACATACAGATGCTGTTCAAAGCTTTGGCAAAATTCCTTTTAACGTTGCAGCACTTGGCGTAGATTTTGCAACTCTCTCGGCGCACAAAATTCACGGGCCGAAAGGTATTGGGGCGTTATACATCCGTCGCGGTATAGAGTTCAAAGCACACCAGCACGGTGGCTCACAAGAACGCAATCGGCGCGCTGGCACCGAACCTGTTGCCCTTATTGTTGGTTTTCACGCTGCTGCACGTGCTGCAGTACAAGAGCTCGAACGTCGCGCAGCATCGATGCTTGCTCGGATTACCCTTCTTAGACAGCTGCTATGCGCCATGATTCCTGATATTCGCATTAATACACCCAAAGAACATGCATTGCCAAACATTCTCAATGTTTCCTTCCTTGACGCTGATAGGCTCGATGGAGAGGCTATTCTTCAAGCAATGGACATGCACGGCATTGCAGTGTCGAACGGTTCAGCCTGTGTTTCTGGGAGCTTACAACCTTCTCATGTTTTGCTTGCAATGGGACGTACACCAAACGAAGCAAAAGCCGCTGTCCGCTTCTCCGTCTCCAAAGATACAACAGAACATGACATACAACACGCTGTAGAAACACTTCATAGTATTGTTACAGCAATGCGCTCTAAGGCTCAGTAAAAAATTGGTAGCATGAAAAAAGGATGCTGCACCTGCTAAAAAATACCGTATTTTTGTTGTGCTTGTAATTTCAACTTTGCAGCTGGTTCACTATATTATTATTATTCTGCCTTGTACCAATCCCCATACGGCACTCCTTGCAATCCAGTAGGGAACACTTAGAGATCGTAGCAGCATTTGAGCAGAGTGTACGGGAGACTATTCTGACGTGGTACCAACACAACGCACGCACGTTTCTGTGGCGCGAGCAGCACGGCGATATCTCTCAGCCCCCAGACCCATACATCGTGCTTGTATCAGAGATAATGCTTCAGCAAACACAAACTACTCGTGTCGAAGAGCGCTTGCCAATATTCCTTGCGCTGTTTCCCGATATCCACACGCTCGCAGCAGCCGACACTGCGACTATTCTGAAAGCGTGGGAAGGAATGGGCTATAATAGCCGTGCTCTGCGCCTACGAGATTGCGCTCGAATAATAGTAGAGCAGCATCATGGCATTATCCCTCGCTCAGTACAGGAGCTACAGCGATTGCCTGGCATAGGTACATACACTGCTGCAGCAATCGCAGCATTTGCATATCACGAAGATGTTGTTGTTCTTGATGTCAACATACGCCGTGTATACTCACGATTACTCTCAGCCATGCCAACAACCGCTTCCGTTGCTTGCGAGCGCCACATACAAGCATTTGCAGAACGTATATACCCACGTGGAGATTCGTCGCGGTGGCATCAGGCTGTTATGGATCTTGGTGCTCTTTGCTGCACTGCCCGCAAGCCCCAGTGTTCCATATGCCCTCTATTTGAGCTATGTCCATCTGCCGGAACTATGAAAGAACAGCGCAAGCGCAGGCAGCGCCACGAACCATCATACTATGGCATTCCGAATCGTATCTGGCGCGGTCGCGTTATTCAGATTCTTCGAGGTCTTCAACGTTCTGAAACAATTACACTTGTGCAGCTTCGCACACTCCTTTTATCGGACTACAGGAAAAAAGCTTGTATATCCTCTACAGACCAACAGAGCAAGCAGTTTTCCGACGACGATGTATGGCTTCTGACTCTTCTTCAAGGATTAGCACGGGACAATATGGTCGATATACAGTGCAGTGATACCCCATCAGACTCAGCAAACGATATTGCACAATACTTCGTGCGACTTTGCCACAACTAATGTTCCATGAAACCAAACTCGCAGCATAGTTCCCTTGCTCACAAAGCTCTGCATCATGACCCATCCACAATAGGTGGTATGGGCATCCGCGAATGGTTCGAAGAACGATGGCGTGACGAAAGCATCGATGGACAACTCTATGATGCTTTTTATTGCTCACGTGCCACTCCCCAAATGATGGATGCATGCTGGCTAGACGGCTGGCGACACTTTGGTACGTATTTCTTTCGCACGCAGGTTGATATGTTTCACGGTATGCCGGTAACGGTTATGCCTTTGCGTATTCGGCTCGCAGATTTTACCCTTTCTCATAGCCAACGCCGCGTCCTACGAAAAAACAGTGATGTTCATGTACACTTTCAGCCAATTCAGCTTACTAATGAGCACCGCACACTGTTTGAGCAACACAAACAGCGCTTCACGGAAAATCAACCGGAATCGCTGCAAGACTTTCTTTCCCCTGAACCCGCAATTACTCCGTGCTTGGCATATGAGTGCCGAGTCCTTGATGCTTCGCGCACATCCTTACTGGCAGTAAGCTTTCTAGATATCGGCGATGAGTCACTATCAAGCGTATATGCGATGTTCGACCCTCGCCATGCTCGTCGTAGCCTTGGAATCTACACTCTCCTCTGTGAAATAGCATACGCTCAGCATCTTGGGAAAAAATACCTCTATCTGGGCTATGCGTACGATGTACCATCATTCTACGACTACAAAAAGCACTTTGCTGCCGTCGAATACTACAATTGGCGGGGTGAGTGGCTACCGCTTTCTCGCTATCTCTTGTAAACGCACAAGAGCATATGCTTGGTGAGAGTGCGCTACGCAGACTGCAGCTCTACAATAAATGTTGCTCCCTTGCCTAGTTCCGACTCACACCATACTCGACCACCCATCGCCTCGACCATCATCTTAACAATACTCAGACCAAGACCCGTACTATGTTCTCCACCTGTCGGTCTTGCTGACAGGCGAGCAAATTTTTGGAATAACTTTGCTTGGTCTTCGGTACTCAAGCCGGGACCTTCATCGCACACTTCTATCCGCACACAAGTATCATAGGATAGCACACGTACAATAACACGTTTGTCTGATGGAGAAAATTTGATTGCGTTGGATACTAAGTTTTCTATAGCCTCCCAGAGCTTGTCCTGGTCTGCTTGTACGTAAACTACTTGATCTGGGAGCTCAGCATAAAGGTATATATGTTTGCGCTGAGCAATCATCTGATACTGCTGGACAATCTGAGCAACAATCTCAAGCACTGGCAACGATTCCATATGCATACGTAGCTGTCCTACCTCTGCCTGATTGATGCTGAGCAAATCACTGATGATTCTAAGCATGCGCTCTGTGATAGACTCAATGCGCTGTAGATACGTAAGACGGGAACGTGCATCAATCCTATCGCTGTAGCGCTGCATCATCGACACTATCGTAATAATTGCCGATAGCGGGTTCTTCAAGTCATGTGCAGCAATACCTAAAAATTCATTCTTCTCGGCAATAAGCTGCTTCATGCGTTCGTTACTCTCCTGCAGCTGAGTATTGGTAATTTCAATTTCTCGTGCTTGACTTTCAGTCAATTGCATTTGTCGTTGCAATTCAGCATGAGCAGCAGCAAGTTCTATATTGCTTTCCTGTAAGCGTTTTGTGCGTTCTTGCACAATGCGCTCTAGCTCTGCAGCTCGAGCGTGAATCTGGCGTACACGCAGTTTGTATGCTCCAAAAATGCACGCACCTCCCACACAACAGCACAACGTAATAAACCACCATGTTTCATAGACATATGGTTTAATAGCAAAGCTGTACGACGCTCCGATTGTGTTCCATACACCGTCAGCATTGCAAGCCTGAACGCGAAAACGGTACACACGCCCACGCGGTAAGTTTGTGTAGTATGCAACACGACGATTGCCGGCATCAGTCCATTCGTTGTCAAATCCCTCGAGCATAAAGCGAAAACGAATAGCCTCCGCCTTGAAAAATGCTGTTGCTGTATAGGTAAACTGTATCTTGTTGCTTTGTGGTTCTAATTCACAAGATTCATGCAAATTGATACTGAGAGAATCTACCAGCATTTCTTCAATAATCACCGGCGGAGGCATAAGGTTCTTGTGCATAC
>JANWZB010000013.1:37547-43983 GCA_025055035.1 Candidatus Kapaibacterium sp. | reverse complement strand
TACTACCGTAGCTAATGTTGTTTCGTACGGTATCGTTAAAAATAATTGTTTCTTGCCCTAAAAGAATGACTTTCTGGCGTAGATTTCTTGGATCGATATTTTCTAGTGGAATACCATTAATGCTAATACTTCCGCTACTGGGCACTTGAAATCCCAGAAGAATGTCTAGTAATGTAGATTTACCTGCACCCGACTCGCCAACGATAGCATAGGACAGACCTCGCTTAAAAGACAAACTAATATTATGTAGCACAGGGCTATCTCGGTGATATGCGAATGAAAGGTTTGTAATTTCTATGCTCTCTATAGGCGATAGTAGCTGCGAAACCGAGGAACTTGCTAGTAGAAGGCTCTTTTCACTAGCCTCAACGCCTTCATACACGATATCCGAAATGTCTTGTACCGACTTTGCATCAGAAATAATCTTGAGCAGTACATTTGTTGCATCACCCAATGCAAGGAAAAAGCGCATCAGAAAAATCAGCAATGTTACAGCAAAAGCATAGTTAAAAGCAGTTCTGCTAAGCTGTGTCCAAACAAGAATGAATACGCCAAATGCAAGAATTAAAAGCAGCGTGGGGAGCATTTTCCCCACAAGGCTCAGGAATTCTATCTGGAACAAGCGATACTTATGGGGAGTTATTTCTTGTGAGAACTTCTGCATGACATACTGCTCAGCACCAAATGCACGAATAGAACGTACACCATTGAGTGCATCGATGAAAATCGAGGTTGCTGTACGCGAGCTTTCAGTTGTTAGGACACCCAACCTGTGAACTTTCTTGAAAACTCCATAAGAGGTCGTTGCACTGACAGCAACAAACACTATGATTCCGATACCGGTTGCTGGGGAATACTGCGCTATCATAGCATAGTACAGAGCTATCATTATGGCACTGCTAGCAAATCGTATCACTGTTGCAATGATAGCACAGGCGCGATGTATCTCCTCTCCTGCAAGCATAATCAGACGCCCAGAGGCTTGCCGCTCTACATCGGTAATCTTGCTATCACAAAGAACATTCCGCAGCGCCAATGACATGAATCTAACGGGCATTGCATTGGTCGTTACGGATGTTAGCAGACGTTCAGCAAGAATATGCGCTGCGATACGCAAAGAGAACAATAGAATATAGGCAAGAAAAATATACTTTGATGAGGCGGGCTGTACATGCAGTACATTTAGCAGCTGCACGATGATACTACTATGAGAAACTGGACTACCTGCTGCAATTTCTGATAGTGGTATAAAGGCGTTCATAGCAAGCACTTCTAAAGTTACCGATACTATGTACACGATGCTCGCTAACCAAAGTTTTGGATACTGCCTAAAAGCAAATCCAAATAACTTTCGCAAATAGTCAAACTGAACCGTCTTCAAGACATTCAGTATCTTGCGAGGAGATGCTAATTCTATACCCATGGTTCTATTGCTGCAATCGCATGGTGTTACATATCCTGAACATCATACACCAAACTAGATACCACCACAATCACTTCTTCACGGAAAAAATAACAACTACTGTACTAGTTGGGCTGCCTTTTATTGTGTTTGGATGCTCTGCAATATAACCATCCTGTTGAAAAAACACTGTATCAACATTCCCATCAAAGAGCTGAAGCAGTCCATGCACCGTTTGAATACGCCGCTCAGGCATACCCGACTCTATAACATATCCATCGCGCTGCATCAATTCTTCACGGGACAGTTCTCCTGAATCATACTCTACAGCTATCACAATAATTCCACCATGTTTGACAACTCTGAGCATTTCTCGTGCTGCTTGCTGAGGGTCATTGCTGTAGGACAATACCATACCCGATACAACAACATCCCATGAATTATCCGAATATGGCATAGCATGCATATCCCCAATCTCTATCCATGGAGAATACGAAATCAGGTCAAGACCGCGAATAGTCTTGGGATTAAAGCCAAAAGCTACAAACAATAGCATTTCGCCTTCTGTGCGCGGTCCTATCACAAGAATCGAGGAATTTTCATGTACACGTTCTATCACTGAAAGCGGACGAATAAAGATATTAGAACGCCGAGAATTCATAAGAGGTATAACACTGCGCAGATTATGCCGTACAGTAACTGGATCCATCTTCTCGACATCAATTGTGCGCAGCATCCGTCGAAGCTTTGCATAATAAAAATATCGAATGTATGCAACTAATCCACGAATCCTATCGACATACAACAGTTGACGGCGAAATGTTTTCAGCATGCTTACTCCAAATCCGAATAGTTCAAAAATGAGAACAAATAAACCAATGCTCTAGAATTTTTCGAAGGCTTAGCAAACAGCTTTCCTGTAAATTGACTCCAAGCTATAATATAGGGAAGCGAACTTTCTGGGTCGAGCATACCAGCAATAGCCATCACTCCGACACACCAATATCCATATGCTCGTGGCTTCCCGGGGGCATGCGCTTAATTACCACTAATGTCTTATCATCAGTGTAACGGTCTTCAGCACCAGCAGCAAACTTTTCCACTTCCTCGATACAGCTATATCCAATTTCTCGTGGTGTTTTTGTGTGCAGCTTACGCATAAGGGATTTCAGGCGATGCTCTCCAAACATCTTGCCCTGCTTATTCTGTGCTTCCACAATTCCATCGGTATAGAGTACAAGCAGGTCTCCAGGCGACATGTTAATATTCTCAATACGAAACCGTTGGTCGGGAGACACACCGAGCATACTTCCTGTTGTCGGCAACATATAGAAATCTCGCGTCTTTGCTCGATAGTGAATAGGACTACAATGCCCCGCATTTGCAAACAGCAATAACCCTTTCTCCGATGGAATCAACTCACAATAAAATAGTGTTACAAAGCGCTCGTATGGGAACGTTTCATAGATAAGCGTATTGAGCCGCGATAGCAAAGAAGCCATCTTCAGGTCGAATCCAATACCCATGCGTATTGCGCCCGATACAAACAGCGCTTGAATTGCAGCTGCCATACCTTTGCTTGATGCATCGCTAACCAGTACACTCAAGCGCTCTTCATAATTTGTTGGTGGGCGCAAATAGTCAAAATAGTCTCCACCAACAATACGGTCGGGTATAGAAATACCAAAAATGTGGTAGTCGTGAAACACTGTGTCATGGTCGGGAAGTAAGCCCTTCTGAATTTCCCATGCCTGTGATAAGTCTTTCTCAATAACACGTTGCTGCTGCTGATGTTCCAAATCCCGCAATCGAATGCTTACCGCACTTCCGATAATGTTAATCATGTCGAAGAACTTATCGCTAATCCGAGGCGCATTAAACGCCAGTACATATGGGAAGTACTTTGCTCCCTTACGCTTTATAAGCTCCCCAACACCCGTTGCCGAGTATAACCGAATGCCTGTTCGCAGGAGCACCTCATCTGTTTCGTAGTTCATAATAGTACGACGCGACGGAAGTTCGCCGAACATTGGATATTCACTAATCGTTACCTTATAGTTCTCTGGCACTGGCTCAAGTGAACCGTACTGATACCGCAGTGTGTAAGCGTCTTCGACAGGGTCAAGCTCCCAGATTCTTCCTCCGCTGATTTCGATATCTGCTCTATCCACAATTTCTCGCATCACAGAACTTAGCAAATCCAGTGCATGAGAGTATTTCGCTGATGCAACCTTGTCAACAATCCGAAAGATTTGTTTTTGCGTCATGACCTGCGATGTTCGTTTCATACCCATATCCTCAGCTTATACCTCTTCAACAAAGACTTCTGGAATAATCACCTCTTTGCTAATGAGTGCTGGGAAGTATGCCACCACTTCGCTTGGCTTTGGGCGCCCACCGGCAAAACCCGTTACTGATGGCGGGCCCGTAAGAACTAATGGAGCAATCTCTTTGCCAAAGCGTTCAACTGCTTTATAATCATGCGAGCGCACACCAATGCGCATCATTACTTCATTCGGAACAATTGGTGCAGCTATCGCCCCATGACATGCATTATACCCAATAAACTCCGTGCGAATTTCATCGAACGTCAACTTCAGATTGTTTAGCAGGCGCTCACGCAAGATTGCGTCAGCCATTTGAGCCTTCTCTAGCGCATCTGGCGCAGAATACGTCAGCGTTCCAAAAGCAATATATCCATCAGCATAGCTTGCCGATACCTTCAAAAACGGAGTAGCCGGCTTACCCTTTACCCCATACACACGCACACGGTTATTTCCTAGATCGTCAAGATAAATGGTCGTGAAGTCAGCAATAACATCTGGGGTCATATACTCTGCAGGATTGCCGATCTCATACAGCAGTTGCTCACTCACTGTCTCACGGCTCACAAGCCCACCTGTCCCCTCGTGCTTTGTAACAACAAACTCGCCGTCGGGATATGCTTCAATAATCGGGAAGCCAATATTTGCCATATCGGGTACACTCCGCCAATCTCCTAGAAAGTTTCCTCCTGTCGCTTGAGCGCCGCACTCATTGATATGTCCGGCTACAGTGCCAGCAGAAAGTTTATCCCAATCATCACTTTTCCAACCGAACTCATACATCATTGGCGCAAGCGTAAGCCCAGTATCTGTCGTTCTTCCTGTGATGACAATATCTGCACCGCGCTGCAGTGCTTCAACAATCGGAGCAGCACCCAAATAGACATTAGCGCTTAGAAGCTTATCCTGAATCGTTGCAATAGGCTGTCCTGTCTCCATATGTCGCAACTCATGCCCTTGTGCAACAAGGTTATCGATACGATCAAGAATATCGTCGCCAAGAACCACACCAACCCTTAACCCCATAATGCCAATCTTGCGCGCAACCGCAAAAATTGCGTCGCGTGCTGCAAGCGGATTCACACCACCACCATTCGTAATCAGCTTGATATTACGCTCTACAAGAAATGGAAGGATTTCTTCGCATATTTCGACAAGATCCCTTGCATAGCCAAGTGCAGGGTTTTTGCGCTTCTGCTTTTGCAGAATGGACATCGTTACTTCCGCAAGATAGTCCATAACTAAGTAATCAATCGCTCCTTTCTGCACTTGCACTAGAGGTGCAGAAAGTAAATCTCCCCAAAAGCCCTGCCCCGAAGCAATACGAATATGCGATTTCATACGAGTACAACTCACTTAAGCTGTGTAGTGTTGTTAGCAGACTACGAAATTACAACAATTCTGCTTTTGCATAAAGAGCTTTTCTTCTTTTCGTAGCTTAAGGAAGCACAGGTTCTTGCATTTCCATGTCACGAACAGATCTTATGTCCCTTCTCGACGATGCTTCCCCGATACACTACGAACAACAATTTCTGCATTCGTACGAGCCTGCAACGCGGCAATCAGTGCTTTACACGCAGTATGCGTCAAGCGACGACAAAATTCCCCTGCATCATTAGTTGGGAAGGTATGCGCACTATTGTCTGCATAGTACATGATCACGGTATCCCACAGCGGGTCATGCTCCACTTCAACACGATAAATTTGGTCATAGCGCACCAAACGCCACCCTTCCTCGAAAATTGTGCGTCCAACAAGTCCTAGTGTTTTGATTTGAAGGCGTTGTTGATGCATACGATAGTAGAACTGCACAAAGTTGATAGCTAAGCATAGTGGTACAACATAGAGCTCAATACGTGCTTCGCTCCACGCTAGTGCTATCCATGTAAATAGCACTGCTAAGAGCACAATTCCACCCAGAATTACCATCATCAGGGGGTCATACGACGCATCCAAATCTTCGCCAAGCTTAACATCTTTCGCTGCTACATCGTCCAGGATTTGCCGATATGCCGTTGCCCCAAGAGCTAGCAGTGCATAGATAAACGCTAGAAAACAAGCGTAGGCAAGAACACGAGGGTCGAAGTTACCCATATTTACGCCAAACAAAACAGTATCAGCTACACATAGATACAGTGTACATGCTGCTGTAGGTACAGACGATTATTCATATGCATTCCTGTATCTTCGCTGTAGCAAAAAGCTTTTGTACAGTTGATTTAGACTAAACAGTCAAATATCTCGCTAAACTCCATGATTCCTATCTTCCCTTCTATCCATCGTGCAGCACGCAATGCTCCAGCAGCAAAGCCACTTCTATTGCGCGCACGGTGTGTAATCTCAAGCGTATCGCTCGCAGAATCAAGATAGACTGTATGGGTTCCGGGAACATCGCCAACACGTGTTGATGAGACATGTAGAACTGTCGGTGGAATTTGCCCGCGCGTGGTTTCAGTCAAGAGGGCTGTTTTTCGAGAGAGCACTGATTGTATGATTGCTGCAGTATGCAACGCAGTGCCACTTGGAGCATCATGCTTGTGCCTGTGATGTAGCTCATGTAAAGCCACATCGTAGTCATCGAAGCAAGAAGCTTGCTCAGCAGCGTAACGCACAAGACGATAAAACATCTGCACACCGACTGAAAAATTTGCTCCCCAAACGAGTCCAATCCTATGCGCAGCAACAATTTCAGCTACGGTGTTATAGTGTT
>JANWZB010000013.1:0-37537 GCA_025055035.1 Candidatus Kapaibacterium sp. | reverse complement strand
GCCTGTTGTTCCTAGCACAATATTCTTGCCATGCTCTGCCAGCAAGCGTACATTCTCTACTACAGCAGATGCGACCGAAAAGTCTATGGCGACGTCAAATGTATTGTTAATTATCGCATCGGTATTAAGCGGAGAGTGCCGCGAAAAAATAACTTCTACGCTACAACAATACTGCCGAGCCAAACGCTCAATTTCTTTGCCCATATTCCCATACCCAATGAGAGCAATACGAGTATATGCCGACAACAAGGTCATTGCATTACAATATTATTACCTGTGGTGAACGACAAGCAGTACTGTACTTAGGTACCGCAGCGGCTACCAACGAAAAATTTTTCGGATGCGCTTTTAACTTGGAAAAGCTTGTCAAGGAATGTATCTTGATATCTTCAAATATAGCAAAGCCACACTTGCTGTTCTAGTGTCGTATGTACGAATTTTTAACTCAGCACTCTCTCTACGTTGTCCTGATTATTGCATTAACGGTATGGCTAGGCATCGCATACTACCTCATGCGGCTTGAGCGCATTGTTACAAAATACGAGCAATCTTCCTCACACAGCACTAATCCTCCCCCAGAGTAGTACATACTCATGTACGATTATTCTACGGAAAGATACTTGCTCAGAAGAGCTTTTTTTCTATATTGTCCCTCCCTTCCAGCTCAGCTGCAGGCATTACCATGCCCACGTCTGGAGAAGCTGATTTTCTACCTTCAAGTTCTAACAAATTTTTGTGTTCAGGTATTGCTATGGCATCTATGATTGTTGAACAATCCTCTGTTGCATCGGACGTACAAGAAGTAACGTTCTTTGGTCATCCACGAGGTCTGTCGGTTCTTTTCTTTACTGAATTTTGGGAGCGCTTCAGCTACTATGGAATGAGAGCAATTTTGCTCTTGTTCATGACCGCACCAGCGGCAGCAAGCGGCATGGGCTTCGATACTGCAACAGCAGGCTTTATCTACGGGCTATACACATCGATGGCATATCTGGCGAGCGTTCCGGGTGGCTGGATAGCCGACCACCTTCTTGGTCAGCGCAAAGCAGTATTTTACGGGGGTATTCTCATTGCCGCTGGGAATTTTACTCTCGTGCTGCACGGCATACAGTTTTTGATACTAGGATTACTGCTTATCGTTATGGGAACAGGGTTACTTAAACCTAATGTGAGTGCAATTGTTGGGGGACTGTACTCAGCCGACGAGCCAGCACGCCGCGATAGTGGCTTTTCTATTTTCTACATGGGTATCAACCTTGGAGCATTTGTCGCGCCGCTTGTTGTCGGTAGTCTTGGAGAAAATGTCAACTGGCATCTTGGCTTTATGGCATCAGGAATTGGCATGGTTATAGGACTTATTTGGTATCGTGCTGGCACTCCATATTTGGGAGATATAGGTGTTATCACATCGCACCCCGAAGACCTTGCAAAAGTCAAAAAGGTTTTACTTATAGCTTCTGCTGGCATACTGGGTACCTTTGCTCTAGCATTCATTATACACACTTCATCACTGTTCGTTTTTACCGTAGATACTGTAAGAAATCTTTTCAACGTTGCTTACATCGTTATTCCAATTGTCTTTTTTACAGTTGTTTTTGCCGACAAAAGTTTAACAACTGTTGAAAAGAAGCGCTTCGTTGTGATTGCTATTTTCTTCTTGCTTTCTGCAATTTTCTGGGGTTCGTTTGAACAGGCTGGAACAACGTTCACGATTTTTGCTCGCGACTACACAGACCGTCAATTCTTCGGTGCAATTATCCCTGTCTCATATTTTCAGTCGCTCAACGCTCTGTTCATCGTTATTTTTGCCTCAGTCTTCGCATGGATGTGGATAAAACTTGGAGACCGGCAGCCTTCTAGTCCTTTAAAGTTTGCTCTTGGACTAATACTTGCTGGTATAGGATTCTGGGTACTCTCAACTGCTGCCGGTATGACAGCACAAGGCGGTAAAGTAAGCCCCCTGTGGCTTGTCTCGGTATACCTTATTCACACATTTGGGGAACTGTGTTTGAGTCCTGTTGGTCTCAGCAATATTACTAAGCTTGCACCCGCTCGATACGTCAGTCAAGCAATGGGCATTTGGTTTCTTGGAGCATCACTTGGTAACTATATTGCTGGTCAGGCAGCAGGATATATCGAGCACTTCCCACCGTCGCAGCTGTTCTTCATTATTTTCTGCGTTGTTTCCGGCACTGGCACCCTTGTTGCTTTGGTTTCAAGGCCTATTGCTAGTCTAATGGGAGGTATAAAGTAACGTGCTCACAGAGTGCAAGTGCAAAAGTAATGTTACTTTCTTGATTGGTATGCGCTGTCTCTCTCATAATATACTCTTTTCAGCGCCTCGATGACCCCTCTGTTCGCATGAGGTTTATCTGTAGCACAGCAAATACAAGAACAATACCAAACGCAAGATATGCTAAAGCACAAGCATATCCCATCATGTCGGTTTTTTCAAATGCATTCACATACACAGAGTACATCAGCGTTGTTGTCGAGCCGAGCGGTCCCCCACGAGTCATAATGTAAATTTCTACAAAAATTTGCACTGCACGGATTGTATTCACTACAAGCACAAATACAAGCGTCGGGCGAATCATAGGCAGTGTAACGTACCACAAGCGTTGAAAGACGCTCACTCCTGCTAAATCTGCTATCTCGTATAAATCTTGCGGAATTGCTTGTAATCCTGCTAGAAAGAGCATTGTATAATATCCACTCGCAATGATAACGTCCATTACCATAATAGCTGGCAGTGCTGTCATAGGTTCTTGTAGCCAGCCACGTGCAGGAAATGGAAGATGCATAAGTTGACACAGTGCGGTTATGTAGCCATTCGACGCATAGAGAGTTGAGAATATCAGTGCGAGCACAATTAGCGATGTTACCGACGGGAGAAAAAACAACACACGAAATACACTACGAAAGCGCGGAACTGAATGCAAGCTTATTGCTAGCATGAGCGCTAGAATAGTGGTACAAGGAATAGTTCCTGCAGCAAACAGCATTGTATTCTGCAAAGCCTGCCAGAAAAATCCATCGGACACAATGTGGAGATAGTTATCCAGCCCTATAAATACTGCTACGTTTTTCAGTGTATAGTACTTCGTGAAGCTGAGATATAACGCATATCCCAAAGGATACAGCCAAAACACTGCTAGTGTTACTAGCCATGGTGCAAGAAATACTCCAGTATAGAATGCATCATGCCGGCGATATGACCATAGGCGCTTCATCGTTGTCGGAAGTACTCTCTATATATTGGCTGACGAGCAGCAAACTGCGACGATAGCACTACGTGAACAAACGGTTGCATGTACCAAGGAGCACGATACTCAATTTCATCAATAATGAACGTAGAACCACTTTCTGACTGCACTATACGATGAAGATGCCACCACGATATCAAGAACGACGGTAATTCTACTCCCTCATCGATGAAATACCACTCATCTGCATATATGTCATGCCCGTGTATTTCGCCTTGTTGAATAATGCGGCTTATCCATAGCTCTGTACGATTTAGTATGGGAATATGAATTTCGATATGCACTTCATCGCCTTCGTTGTAGCCATCAAATCGCTTGATAGTCGTTCGAGGGTACGATGGCAATACACGCTGAAAAAGGTCGAGACTAAAACCAGCAACAACGTCTTTATATGACTGTTCAACTTGTGTCATAAAAAAGAGTCTCATGGCAGTTCGATATACTTAATTCACCAGTACGAAGGTCAGGTTCAAGATTGTAGCATTGCTCACATGCTCACTTCACGTTGTAGCTTTTCTAATTCACGTGTCCACAGTGCCACTGCAGCATCACTTGGCATTCTCCAGTCTCCACGCGGCGACAGCGCTACCGTACCAACCTTCGGGCCATCAGGCATAGCAGAACGTTTGAATTGCTGCGTAAAAAATCGCTGAAAAAATACAGTAAGCCATCGTAGAATCGTCGGCGCATCGTATTTTGTACGAAATGCATGGTGCGCTAGAAACATTAACTTTTGGGGTGTTGCTTGAAAACGTACAACATGATACAAGAAAAAATCGTGCAACTCGTAGGGTCCGATCGTTTTTTCTGTTTCTTGTGCCTGGGTGCCTCCATCCTGCAAAGGAAGCAACTCAGGTGATACAGGTGTAGCACAGATGTCGTGGAGGACATCAGAAGTTTTACCCGAAAACTCATGCTCAGCACACCACTCAACAATGTACCGTACAAGAGTTTTAGGAATGCTTGCATTGACGTTATACATCGACATGTGATCAGCATTATACGTACACCAACCTAGTGCGAGCTCCGACAAATCCCCCGTGCCAATAACCAAGCCACCTACCTGATTGGCTATATCCATTAAGATTTGCGTGCGCTCCCGAGCTTGTGCATTTTCGTACGTAACATCATGTAACGCTTCATCATGACCAATGTCTCGAAAGTGCTGCCGCACAGCATCGCAGATAGGGATGACTCTGAGCGTCGCACCGAGAAACTCAACGAGATGTTCGGCATTGTAACGCGTACGCTCGGTCGTACCGAAACCGGGCATTGTTACAGCAACGATCCCTGCTCTTGGTAATTCTAGCATATCGAATGCTTTTGCACAGACCAGCAGTGCTAGCGTTGAATCCAACCCACCCGAGACACCAATAACTACTGTTCGCATTCCTGTGTGTTTTAGGCGCTTCGCTAAGCCTGTTGTTTGGATAGAGAAGACTTCGTGGCAGTGGGCTTCACGTTGGGAAGGATCATGCGGAACAAACGGTGTAGGAGAAAGTGGGTGATAGAGTGTTACTGCAGCATCGCCTGTCGGTCGCGAAAAGTCCTCAAACTCGAAGCGAATCACACGCGCTGAGCCAGTCGGATGCGATGCGCCAAATGTATTATTCTTCAAACGCTCTGCCGTCAGACGCTGAACATCTATGTCGGCAAATGCTATTTGCGTATCGAAGCGAAATCGTGAAGTTTCGGTCAGGATTATACCATTTTCGGCGATCATTGAGTGCCCAGAGAACACAAGATCTGTTGTGGATTCGCCGGGTCCGGCAGCAGCATAGCAATATGCCGCCAAGCACCGTGCTGAGTGGCTCTGCACAAGCATTCTACGGTATGCATACTTGCCAAGTACTTCATTGCTTGCCGACAGATTCACGAGAATAGTTGCACCATTCAGTGCGTGGTTCACACTTGGTGGCGACGCTGCCCACAGGTCTTCGCAAATCTCAATACCAATTGTGCATTCAGGCATTGTTTCTGATCGAAACAGCAAATCTGCTCCGAACGGGATATCGCGCCAGTCCAAGAGTACTGATGTCCGCGTTGTATCGCGTGCAGAAGAAAACCAACGCTCCTCATAAAATTCACCTGTGCCGGGAAGAAATGTTTTCGGCACAATCCCTTTAATTTCCCCTCGTGTAACAAATGCAGCACAGTTAAAATTTTTCCCATCAAGCGCTATCGGCAGACCAACAATGATTGCTGTATCGAAGCGTTGAGCGTAACTTGCTTCGGCAATGCGCAGAAGAGCATGCAGCGCCTCATCGAGCAAGAGTTGTTGATACAACAAATCACCACACGAATACCCTGTAATACACAGCTCAGGAAAAACAATCAAGTCTGTACCAAGTGCTTCTGCACGTTCGACTGCCTCAATAATACGCTCAGTATTGAACGCTATGTCTGCCACACGAAGCTCAGGCGAGCATACTGCCACACGGACAAAGCCGAACTGTTTTGCTGGACTACTCATGCGCCGGGAAGATTGAGTGGAAATCAAGACTGTAACGTGCAGAACTATGCGACTTCCTTGAGAAGTTGCTGAATAATCGCCACCGTTGAAACATTTTCTGCTTCGGCATTGAAATTAGCAACAATCCGATGTCGCAACACAGAAACAGCAACAGCACGCACATCGTCCATATCTGGTGTAAGCTTCCCAAGCAATCCTGCACGAGTTTTTGCGCCCAAAATTAAATACTGCGACGCCCGCGGACCAGCACCATAGCTCAAAAAATCTTTGACGATTTTGATCGTGTTTGTTGGCACAGGACGCGTAGCATGAACGAGCCTTACTGCAAATTCCACAACATTTTCTGCAACTGGAATGCGCCGCACGATATCTTGATAGCGAATAATATCTGCTGCTGTGAGAATGGGCTTGACATTTGGTTTGTAGTCTGATGTCGTATTTTGTACGATACGAATTTCTTCGTGAAAGGACGGATAGTCGAGCCATAGATTGAACATAAAGCGGTCGAGCTGCGCTTCAGGTAGAGGATATGTTCCTTCCTGCTCAATCGGATTTTGCGTCGCAAGAACAAAAAATGGTGCATCAAGCGTATAGGTTTGTCCACCCGCTGTAACGCTATGTTCTTGCATCGCCTCTAGCAATGCTGCTTGCGTCTTGGGTGGTGTGCGATTGATTTCATCTGCTAGAACAATGTTGGCAAAAATCGGACCTTTGATAAAGCGAAATGCCTTGTGCCCTGTAGAAATATTCTCTTCGATAATTTCCGTACCAGTAATATCACTCGGCATAAGATCCGGCGTAAACTGGATGCGGCTGAACTTCAAATCTAGTGCCTCGGCAAGTGTGCGCACAAGCAGTGTTTTTGCTAGACCCGGAACACCAACAAGTAAGCAGTGTCCCCGTGCAAATAGTGTAATAAGCAGCTGCTCTATAATTGTCTCTTGCCCAACAATGACCTTATGTATTTCATTGCGAACGGACTGTATGCTTGTTGCGAGATTCTCTAGTGCTTGCAAATCGTTCATGAACTAGGAAGAGAATAGTATAACAAGAAGATACGCATTGTTCTGCATTGTTCTTTGACATGCATGCGGCATGTATGCCAGCGACACCACAAATCAACAACAAAAATTATGACGAACAAAGAAGTTTTTTCCATAAAGTCGCCACTCGAGAGATTGTACAAAATGCTGTGTTCTCGTATATTCCGTCTGCCTACACTGCATCAATCCTTGTAGAGCACGTTGTGCACAGTTTCAGCATACTTTGTCATGATAGAGTTATTTCGCATCTGGTTTATTAGTGTTACGCTAGTTGATGTTATCGATATTACAATTGTCGCATGCATACTGTATTTTCTCTATCAGACCGTTAAAAATACCGTTGCAGTGCAGATTTTTTATGCAATTATTGTTATTCTGGGGGTGTACTTTCTTACAGAAGTATTTCATCTACGCTTGCTGAATCTCATTCTTCGGACACTTGGTGGGATATGGCTCTTAGCGTTTATTGTGCTTTTTTCCCAGGAAATACGCCGTGTTCTGCTTCTGATAGTTCGCTCGCCTATTTTCAGTATTTTCACTCGGTCGCAGATGAACGAGACTATCGATGAAATTACACGCGCTGCAATAGAAATGTCGGAAAAACATACTGGTGCACTCATTGTCTTTGCACGCTCGACAAACATCAAAATGACTATCGAAACTGGTATCCCTCTCCAAGCGCGATTGTCCAAAGAACTTCTTGTTTCAATTTTCAATCCTAAGTCCCCACTCCACGATGGAGCAGTTGTTATTCAAAATGGTATTATCGAGGCAGCACGATGTATCTTGCCACTTAGCCTTACGACTCGATTTCAGGGAAAACATCTTGGCACACGACACAGAGCAGCGATGGGAATTTCTGAGCAAGCCGACGTTCTCGTGCTCGTGATATCGGAAGAAACAGGAAAAATTGCTCTCGCAGAAGAAGGTACATTTATCCCCGGTGTTACCCCCCATAATTTATACAGTGTGCTTGCCGAGCGGCTCTCAGGTACACGCTTTAAAACACAAGAAAAGGAATTGACGATCCTCGTCGAAGAGTTACGCTCAGCGAATCTCCATAGAACACAGGCAACGAATAGTGCTAGCGCATCAGATCAAGAATACCGCTCAGGAAAGAAGCGCGATATATTGCCGTAGACAAGCTCATTCTTAACGATACAACGACACCAGATATTCAGCTGCTGCCCAGCCAGATAACGCTGCATCCTCAATGCGCGTCAGCATTCCACACTCTGTAGCAAAGCCATCGCCTGCTAGCACTAATCCTGCTGGCGACGCGGCAACAGGACAGCATAATCTTGCAAACGGTGCAACAACGCGGCTATATCGCCACCGATGCAATGAATAGCTTTGTATCGCTTCTGCTGGAATATATTCTCGCATGTCGCCAACGAGAACAGAATACACCTCTCCGTCATCGGTTTCCCAGTACTCACGGGCAAAATCTGAGCTCGTGTGTATTGTCAGTACTGGCACATCAGGAGAGATTCCCTTCGCAGTGTTATCTGCTATCCACATCACTGTTCGTTTGCCCTCGAAGCGTGTTAGGGGAAGCGTAGATATGCTTAAGTAGTGCTTTCTATCGAGCGCAAGCATGAGAGCAATACAGGGTACATAGACCACTGCTTCAAGTGCCGCACGCTCAGCATCAGACAGTACAAGAGTATCCGCCGACTCTAACAATGCCAGCGCTTGAGGAATTGGGGCTGTTACAAGCAGTGCATCAGCGTTATATGTGTGATGTGATTCTGTATGGACTGTCCAAGTATCGCGTGAACTTACTATACGAACAACACGCTCCTGCACATGCACATTG
This sequence comes from Candidatus Kapaibacterium sp., assembly GCA_025055035.1. GTDB lineage: Bacteria > Bacteroidota > Ignavibacteria > Kapaibacteriales > UBA4661 > PH2015. The sequence goes on along the minus strand of JANWZB010000013.1, from coordinate 28,936 downwards.
ATACCTCGTGCAAGATACTTTGCTACCGATGCCATACCTTCGTGTGCAATATATCGAGCACGTTTTGGTGCTGTAGTAGCACAGTACGCATGCCATGGTTCGATGACATTCTGAGCAGCCATATCTTGAACAAGCCTTGTAAATCTTTCCGTGTACGCAGTAATATATTGTGCTCCATGGTCTGCTCTGCCTATCCGGCTATCGACGAGTAATCGTCGTGTTGCCATACGCCCACCAACACTACGACCTTTATCCAGAACGGTAACAGAGAATCCATGTTGTTGCAGCTCTCGTGCCGCAGTCAATCCTGCCATGCCAGCACCAATAACAATGACCGAATGCATGATACCACTGCAAGTCAATGTAGAATATACAAGAAACCTAGAGTTCGAAACGTTTCACGGTGAGGTACTCGGCGCGTCCGAACTACTACGTTGTGGCAGTATTTTCTCACCATCTGCTCCATATTTATAGAATCCCTCGCCTGTTTTTCTCCCAAGCAATCCTGCATCGACATAATGCTTTTGCAGCAGAACGGGAGTAAGGCGTGGTTCGTAGAAGTACTGTTCCCATAGCGACATTGAAACAGTAAAATTCACATCCATGCCAATAACATCCATAAGCTCAAAGGGTCCCATCTTGAAGCCAGCAGAGCGCATGAGAGTATCAACTTGTGGGATTGTCGCAGCACCTTCTGAAACAAGACGCATTGCCTCTAGGTAGTAGTTCCGAGCGACACGGTTGACAATAAAGCCCGGAACATCTCGTACTTTTACAGGCTGCTTACCAAGTTGTTGTGCGAAGCGTACAGCATATTCTACTGTTGTAGGGCTTGTACGCATACCACTCACAATCTCAACAAGTCTCATGACAGGTGCGGGATTAAAGAAATGTAGCCCGACAAAGCGCTCTGGATATCTCATCGACGCAGCAAGAGCAGTAATAGAAAGCGATGATGTGTTAGAAGCAATAATACTTTCATGAGCAACGACATCTTCGAGGCTATCGTACAACTGCTGCTTGGCCTTAGCTTGCTCAATAATTGCTTCAACTACTATCGAGCATGGGTGTAGCAGATGAAGACTCGATACCAACGTTAGTCTCACTCGTGCCGATACATACTCCTGACTACTCATGCGCCCTTTGCGGAGAGCTTTCTCAAAAGTGTTGGTGATATACTGTTCAGCTTTCGCCAGTGCTGCATCCGCTGTATCATACAGCAGCACATGAAAGCCCGATTGTAAGCATACCTGAGCTATGCCAGCTCCCATTGTGCCGGCTCCACAAATTCCTACTGTCATACGGTGCTCCTTAGGCAAATGCTATATGAGAAACAGCTATTCATAGATGGTTTAGCAGTCCTACGTACTGCGCAGAGGATGTTTTTCTGGCAAGTGTTCGCAACAAGCAGCGTCATGCTCTCGTGCAAGAATTGCTATCACAGTCATATCATCATGCTGCGACATTCCTTGAGAAAACTCGGCAACTCGCCTTACAACCTCACCCACGATAAACCGCGCTTCTGTATGGTTCTGCATTAGCGCACTTTGAAGCGCTTGTACTCCAAACTCTTTCTGCTCTTCATTCAGCGCTTCGTTTACTCCATCAGTGAAGAGCAAGCATACATCATGGTATGCCATCGGAACACGAACTTCCTCAAGAGCAGAACGAAATGCTTGAGCATCAGCCAATGCAATACCAATACCGCGGGGTTGTAGGAAGTAGGGTATTCCATTCCGCACAAGTAGAATGGGTGTATGACCAGCACGAGCAATCAGAAGTTCGCGGGTTTCCTCGTTAAGTGCCACAGCTGTCATCGTTACATACACTCCACGTTCAAGATTACCCTTAAGAGCAGTATTGATGCGGCAAAGAATGTCTGCCGCTGAAGTGCTCTCCGCTGCAACTGCTAGTACAACACCCTTCAATTCTGCCATGTACAACGCTGCAGATATTCCTTTACCCGAAACATCCCCAATCAGCACACATCGCATGCCATTGCTGAGGGTAACATAATCATAGTAATCACCGCCAACCTCCAGTGCAGGCGACGTATAAGCAGCAATGTCAAATGCGGTAAGGTGTGGCTGCTGTTTCGGAAGTAACTTGTACTGTATTTCTCGTGCAAGCATCATCTCGCGTTTCAAGCGTTCCTGCTCTACTGACTGCTCGAACAGCCGAACGTTCTCAATCGCTATGCTGATATTACTTGCAAACGCGGTTAGTAATGCGATATCCTCATTCTCAAAGGCAAATTTCTCACGATGTGCGGCGAATAATGTGCCGATACGATGATGTTCGAGCATGAGTGGCACTGCTATCAGGGACTGCACTCTATCGTTCAGAGACGAACATATCTCGGCAAACGAAGGCTCTTCGTCGAGAGCTTCTATATACAACCCTTGCATTCCCCGCCGCGCTATGCTTGCATGTAGCACACCGTGTTTGTAGAGGGCCTGCAGTTCATCATCTGTAATGTTAATATGTGCGGCAATATGTGTACCATTGGCTTCGCTGCTTTCCAATTCAATCCATGACGATGTTGCCCCACACACGTCGCGTATCATTGTCGTTGTCATTGTGAGAAGCTGTTCTAAGTCATACACTTGAGCAATAGCGCGACTCAGCGATGCTAACGACCGTACTTCGTTCATTTTTCTGTCCATTGCTGCTGCTGTTGGCAACGCTAGCGCGAGAGCAAAACTGACACGCAGAAAAAAAATACATGCAAGCAATGCAGCAAAAGACGAAAAATGGTACAATCCAGGCAACAACCGATCCATTATTGTTATATGCTCTAGACCTTCCCGGCTAACCATAAATGCTATTGTCATCACCATCGCTAGCGATGACACCGCAAAAGCTTTCCACTTTTGGTCTTTAGTTAACGAGGAAATCCACGACACACGCGATGATGCAATGAGCAAGAGCATTGCAAGGATTGTCATGCTCACTACATGAATAGCTTCAGCATCAATGCCTGTTACTAACTCAAATACACGAAGCACAATAAGCATAACCCCCACAACTAGTGCAATCATGCGAAATTGCTCCGTAAACGCCGTACGCCGTTGCTGGAGCAGAGCATCAACCCACTCAAGCTGGCGAACAATCATCGCAACAAATATAAGAGCGCAGAGCGATGCACCAAATCGTCTGGAAAACGCAGTAATGCCAAAGGTGTTTTCGTCAATAAACGATGACAGCAGCAACATCACTGCGATTGAAACACTGACGAAGATTCCCGCTTGCTGCAACTCTCTGTATGACTGCGGTATGGCAGCATCTTGTTCGTCTCTATGAGGATTTTCTTCATGACGGATTGGGAAATTTATCACAACAAGCCCACCAAAAAGAACAGCGAGAGCAATCTTGAGGAGCGCGGTAAAGCCTAGAGAAACATTGTACAGTAGTGCCCCTTCATACGGAAGAAATACATCATCAACTAACGCCATCATGATAGCACAAACAAGCGCTGCTGCTATCATTCCCCAATACTTGTACGTACCAAGCCTTTCTCTGATAGAGAATAGCAAGTACTGCAACCTTGTACTTGTAGTGCGCGCTGCCATAATTCCTGCGCCTCAATAGTTTAAAGGATGCATCCACAACATACATTTCATGGTACTTGCCAATCCACACAAAGCCCTGAACGAGTAGAAAAGGTTTTACGCTTAGGAAGCGCAGAGCCTCATTGCCGTGCGTGGCAGAATGAGGCTCTGGTAACATTAGCAGTGCTGAATGTACTGCCACATATACTCGAGCTATCCGTGCTTGATGAGCAAGAACAGCGCTATTGCACTATACCCCACAGCAATTACAATACCGTATACAATACTTACTCTTCTCAGAATCGGTCGAACTTGGCTGTTATACCACCCAAGCGATTGGAACGCACTCGATAGACCGTGCGATAAATGCAGCCCTAAGATACATGCGGAGATAATATAAAAGGCAGCATAGCCAGGGCTTGCTAGCACGCCTGCTGTAATATCATACTCGGTTGCTCCCTGAGCAGGAGTGGGCAGAATATGAAAGCGAATGTTAAGCAAGTGCACAATAAGAAACACAATAAAGTATATGCCAGTAAATGCCATTGTTTTCGAGCCAATAGTTGCACCTCCAGCGCTTCTTTGCACTGCATAACGCTCAGGCCGAGCCGCACGATTCTGTACAGCTAGGACGATACCAAGAACAATATGAGCAAGAAACAATCCTGCAAGCGTTAGCTCAATTAAACGAAAGGCTGGTAAATTGTGCAAAAACTCACCATATGCATTGAATTTTTCAGCGCCCTGGAAGACAAGGAAGTTCCCTGTCATATGTACAAACGCAAATCCACACAGCAATAGTCCAAGCACGCCCATAACCTGTTTTTTGCCAACAGAGTATTTCAGCAAGCTTTGTAGAACACTCACAAGAGCCTCCTTACTGTTATTAGGTTCAGAGAGGAATGGTATTGATGAAGCATCAAGGCGTTCAAACAAAATTACGCTTTTCGCAGCGACTTCACAAGGTTGATACATACGGAAAAATTCTGTAAGTATCTCTTATGCAAACGTGTAGCCACTACGGTTACTTTGTCTGAACACTTTTCATGCGCAGAAAGTTCGTATTACTCAGAAGAATCACACATGCTAGCCTAATCGGAGAATCGTAATGCTACGTCGCATGAACGGTGTTTGCACAACAACAACATACACACCCGCTGCTACAGTATGACCACCATCATCATCACCATCCCATATCAGGTGTGCAACCCCCTGTTTGAGAAGCTCATCGAGTACAGCGTGGTGAACAGTACGAATACAGCGTCCTAGCACATCGTATATCCCCACATGCAGACTGCGTGCATCAGCATGTATTGGCTCAGATAACTGCATAGTAATTCTTACTGTTCCGTATGATGGATTCGGAGAAACGGTTAGATGTACATGCGCATTCTGTAAGAAACGTTCGTCGAGAGCATCTATAGTCTGCGTAGGCAAAGCGCGACGTTGCGTGCTTTGTGAAGGTGCGATAGTCAGCGGGTTATTTGCTCCTGCCAAAGCTGGATTGCCTGTACTTGGCTGGTAGCACCCCGAGCATATAGGTGTGGTATCATTTGGTTCGAGAGCAAGGAATGCCGTTAGCGACGACAAAACACGATTCTCAAGACTGAGTTGCACGATATGACGCTGGCGAGCACGAATAACTGTATCAGCTCGCTCAAAGCTCGTATTGATTGGAGTATTCTCCAATCCAGCAATATGATTTCCTACCCATGCAAGATACGAGCATACAGCCCCGCGTTGAGCTCTCTCGAATGGAATAGCTCGTTCAATAGCAACGGGAAGATTGTTCAGGTATCCTCCTATACCTACAAGAAAGCGATTGCTCGGAATACAGCGTCCGACCTCTTGAATTATGCCCTGATTGTCCAGCCGCCGTGTTCCATAGGAAGTCAATAACGGCGCATAGAGCGGAGAGAATGCAGAAGGTACAGATGGACGAATAGACACTGGTACTCCAATAGTTATTGGGAGGTTTGATGCAGTGTAATGTCCCTCTCGCGACAGCATCGTGATGTTGTATCGGTCGTAGCATGCAGTAGAGCCGCTTTTCAGACGCACATTATCGATCTCTAGACTATCACTTGCCTGTATATTGAAAAGTCTGCGCGCATCAATCACAAGGTGATAGTAACACTCTTCACCACGCTGGACAAGCTGCAACATAATACCATCGCGCATAGGAGATTTCCACTCTAATGCAGAAACCGTCGAACTGCGTATGAGCTCGCTGTCAATCTTTCCCATAAATACTCTACGACCCGTTTGCAACTCTTGTGTTGGACGCAGTATATCGATGGCTGCCAGAGCTACGCTGTTTCCCTGTTGTATTGCAAGGCTTGGGATACTCCAATCCTGCTCAGGATAGTAGAGTACAGTGAGACTTGGTATGCGCGATGAAGCCCTAAGAAGCGACGTTGGTATGCTTGCGTAGACAGCATTGCTACGCCACTCCATAGGCAGAAGATATGCAATCTTGACTTTGCGTGTTTCATCCCCACGCATTGGGAAAATTCTCAAACTGTAGTAGCCACCATAATTCTTGGTCAGAAGAGATGGGTCTTGGCGACGCTGCACAATACTTTCATATACGGTAGTCGCTGTTGTTCGGTCGAAGATTTTTGCCTGCACAATATCTTGACCAACCCAGAGCCATGAATCGGTAACCCACGCTCCCAGAGGCAAGAAGAAATCAAACTGTACTTCCAGTGAATCCCGACTCGACAACAGCGATGTTCCTGCGGAAGAAAACGTTAGAAACAGCTCGCATTGCGCATACACCCCGCATGGCGCTATCGTCAGCACTGCTTCTTCGATTCTCCCTTGTCCAGAACGATTCCAAGTTCCTCGCGGGTCTGCTACACGCAAAAACGATGCGTGTTGTGGTTGCAGTGCTTGTGCATGTACTTCTATACCGATACTAGCACACATCCACACACAAGCTATACATAGAGACAAAGTACATACGCGGTTCATGTTTCTCTCCACAAACAAAATTGTAGAATTTAGTAACTTTTTGTAGCAGCAAACAGGAAAGTATCTATCGCCCAATCGGCACACTATACTGAACACCCAGCGCTATGCCAAGAGCATGAGCACGTTCTACACTATGTGAAAAGCTATCATTGATCTTAAACAGCGAGGTGAGGTTGTAGTTCAGCAGCGCTGTAAGGTACAGCCCCTTCCAGAATAGAGGTATCATTGTACCTAACCGCATATCCACAAGGGGCTCTAGCAGACGCACTGACGGATATATGTACCGGTCGCTTACCACTGAACCATTAGCAGCAATATCTGTACGAGTTATCGTTACCCCCAGTGGTATCCCCAACCCTGCTCCTGCTGTCCACCGCCAAGTGTATCCTGAAGAGTCTTCCTCTTGAAACGTAAGAGAGGGAGCAATCAGAATGTACCGCCCTACAACACTGTACTGCGGTGTTGTACGCTCTCCAGTGAGCATATTCTGAGAGAACATTCCTCGATATGTATATCCATGCGTTGTCCAGCTCGCTTCAACCTGTACTCCAAGTGTTGTACGGATTGCATAGAACGCTGTTATACTAAACTCTCCTCCTGGTAACACAGCAAACATATAATCGCAGTCTCCGCCACAAAGAGAGTTTTGTATCGTCAGAGGGTAGGAGGCTTTGACGCGATACAAGCCACTAACCGACCACCGCGATATTTTGGAATTCAAGTTCTCTTGCTGCGCACATACATCACAAAAGCTTAAAAAAGCCACTATGCTTATACTACAAAGCAACCACACTTCACGCCCACCATGATGTATTATGCTATCAAGCAGATCGCAATTGCACATGCGCTTGTTCATATGCTTGACTACCTGTCATGGTTATGGTACACTAGTAATAAATGAGAGTCATAGTCGTACGAAAAGTCACAGTATTTCTTGAGAAAAATTTTTGCTTCCAGAATATGTACAAAAATCTTCTTCTCTGCAGTATATTCGCATTGCTACAAGCATCTTCCAAACCAAGCACTACAAAAACTTAGGAACATTCTCTTGTGCCCACTGTTCTCATCCGAAACTGGGGCGATTTTTTCTCTCAAATGTTTCCACGTACCTTCTCGTTTTTCGTAGCTCTTCTTGACATCGTATGACTACACCCTCTTCACATGCCCTTTCTACAACAGATACTCTGCTCCGCAAGCATATAGCACAAGTAGTAACCTTGCTTTTAGCTTTAGCTTTGCTATCCGTAGCTCCACACCGCAGCTCTGGGCAGGAACACAATGCGATGTTCCATATTCGGAAGTTTGGTGATATACTCAATCTCATCAATCAAAATTATGTTGACACTGTCAATCTTTCACAACTTACCGAAAGTGCCATTCGTGGGATGCTGCAAAAACTCGACCCACACTCAACGTACCTTTCACCGAAGGTACGTGAAAGCGAAGCCGAACGATTTCAAGGTAATTACTTTGGTATTGGTATTCTTTTTCGGATTATCAACGACACTATTACGGTTCTTGCACCACTCATCGGCGGACCCAGCGAGCGGCTTGGCGTGCTATGTGGCGACAAAATTGTCAAAATAAACGGAGAAAATGCTATCGGTATGAAAAGCGATGACGTACCCAAAAAACTGAAAGGAGAAAAAGGAACAAAAGTTACGATACATATCAAGCGTAATGGATTACCTTACCTTTTGCCCCTCACAATCACACGCGAGGGTGTCTCTATTCGCACTGTAGATGCATACTGGATGATAGAAGGTACAGACATTGGCTACATTTACCTCAATAAATTCGCTGCAACAACTGTGAGCGAAGTGCAGCAAGCTGCTGCTGCCCTAAAACAGCAGGGCATGAAAAAGCTTATTCTCGACCTACGCAATAATGCAGGCGGATATCTGCAGCAAGCGTTCGCACTTGCCGATGAGTTTATCCCCGCTGGTAAAATGATTGTGTACACAAAGGCTCGCAATGAGGTTCTGAGTGAGCGGTACTTTTCAACGCGAGCAGGAAGTCTCGAGAACATTCCTCTGATTATCCTAATTAACTCTGGCTCCGCTTCGGCAAGCGAAATTGTTTCGGGAGCAGTCCAAGATCTCGACAGGGGGCTTATCGTTGGCGAAACATCGTTTGGAAAGGGTCTTGTGCAAGTACCTTATCAGCTTGCCGACGGTTCGGAGCTGCGTTTGACTATTGCTCGGTACTACACACCCTCAGGACGCTCTATTCAGCGACCTTACAGCGAAGACCGTACCAAATACTATGCACTTGAAGGACGCGATGATGTACAAGAAGGTGAAAATCTTGACCACAAGAACGAGAACGATTCTCTGCCACGACCCAAATTCAAAACTGCTTCAGGGCGCACGGTCTATGGCGGCGGAGGAATTGTGCCAGATTACATCGTCAAGAATGACAGTATGAGCAGATTCATGCGTCAGCTCAGTCGTGCTGGTATCATCCAAGAGTTCACCGACAACATTATTATTAAACAGGGAAATGAGCTCCGTACACGATACGCAAAGGATATTGTGCAGTTCCTTCGCAAATATGAGTTAGACGACACCGCCTTTGCTGAACTGAAACGACTTGCCACAGAACATAAGATTGAGTGGAACGACGACGATTTTGTTCAGCATGCCCCAACCTTAAATCGGTATGTCAAAGCCCTGCTAACAACATACATCTGGAACACTAGTGCAGAATTTGTGGAATCATATATCGAGCAGAAAGAAGTACAAAAAGCTATTGAGCTTTTCCCAGAAGCAATGAAAATAGCACGCGCAAAGTAGTGTGATGAATCACTGTAGGCTCGACTGTTCCAGCATGCCTGCTACACTTGTTGAGCATACAGTATTCGCCGAAGGTCTAGAGCGAGGGTAATGAGCGTTAGTATAATGTTCGCGTTGCGACGCAGACGCTCAATAGCTTGTTCAATAGCGCGTGCAGCTGCATCAAGATTACCATGCACCCCAAAGCGCTGAACAAATCGCCGTAAATCTCCTAATTGGTCAATATTGATAATCATGTCCTGATGTCCACCTGAGACCGATAAAGTGTATGCATCGCGCATCCATGTGAGTAAGAGTATCAACATACGCTCTATCCTAACGCGGTCTCGTTCTCCTGTAGCTTTCCCCGTGAGTTCCTCAAGCTCGTGAGTCAATCGAAGGATAAAGCGCGGTGCGAGCATCACACGCAGCAAGCGAACAATCTCTGTCCGCAACTGCTGCAAATCTTCTCCCAAAAGCTCACATGCCTTCGAATAGCTGCCATCCGCTAGCCGAGCAATGAGACGCGCTTCCTCCTTTGGTACACCCTGCCGTTCAACGAGTGCTGTACTAATATCTTCGTCGGATAACACATCGCAGCGTATTTGCTGGCAACGAGACAAAATCGTTGAAAGGATGTGGTCGCGGCGCGAGGTTGTGAGAATAATTGTAACATTTGCCGATGGTTCCTCGAGTGTTTTTAAGAATGCATTAGCAGCTTCTTGGTTCATTGCATCGGCTTCGGAGATAATAACAACACGCCGACCATGCTGCGGTGCACTCATAGATATTTGCTTCTTGATTTCCCGAATCGAGGCAATTCGAATTTGCACAGCATTCGGAATAGTAATATTGTGATACGGATTTACAGCTTTCAGACGTAGCTGCTCTTGAATAATGTGAATTTGTTCATCAGACAATTTTGCTATTGGAGAAGGTACTGAAGAACTGTCTGAGTCAGTGTTCCCCGACAACCTTGCTGCTGGTAGAGAAAATACCAACTGAATGTTCGGATGACGCAGATGAGAGGCTTGGATACAGCTCCAGCACACGCCACAGCGCTCAGTTATTCCTTCACTATCGACATGTGGCTGTTCGCAGTTCATCACAGCTGCAAACTCTAGCGCTAGCGCATCCTTGCCAATGCCCTCATTTCCCCAAAAGCAATACGCATGAGCAATACGCCGCTCGGCAATAGCACGCGCGAGAATCCTTTTAACACGCTCCTGACCAATGATTGTCCTCCATGCCATAAGATGCCACTAGCGCCGTACTTGAACAGTAAGTGTTGTAAAGTAGCTTTCCCAATCAATATCCGAAGACTGTGCCTTCTGCAATAATGTTCCGCGCAGTAAATATCGCCCTGCACGCCTCAGACAAAATTGCGCACGTCCTTCGGCATCAGTACGCACTAGTCTTCCATGCCGTTCTCCTTCGTTCAGACATCCGATAGGGAAATGCACAAGAGGCTGCCCTTGAAATACTACTCTCACAGGTAATACCATTCCAGCACGAAGCTTTCCCGGATGCGTTTCGGGCAGAATCTCCAGCATCATGCCACATGGAGTTTTCCATGAAGAATCACGACAATACAAGCTCTCTACACCAACAAACAAAAATGTTTTTGCATATTTCGTATAGCGCTCGCGCCAGCGCTTTGTTATATCCGAGGCAGTAACATTTCGCCATACAGCTTGTAGGGAATCCGGTCCACCAATCTCCTTGAGATACGCACGCACACTGTTCGGTTGCAGGGTAATAGTTCGAGGATAAATTTCTATGCTGATTGTCGCAACACCGACATGCGGAGGCATGACAGACAACTCTAGCGACCGTTGAGTTTGAACGTACTGCGATAGAATAGTCTTCTCATCGGAAAGCGTCATGGACGCACGCGCTACACGTTCTGGTTGTATAGCGTATTCATTTGCAGGAAATGCCATGCCACTTGTGAGGCTCAGCGTTACACGTTCTTCTGGTTTTACGCGAAACTTCATTGGCAGCAACCATGTATCATGAGCACTTGCTCCCAAGGGCAATGCATATACATGTATAAAGAGTAGTATTGTTCTACGCCACATCTTTTTATTTACCTGTTGCTTAATTGTTGTTGTTTGTTTTATGCACCACCGCTGACCGATGAGAGTACAGAGCCCTAGGCTATGAAGGCACAAGCTCCAGCATTCATGGGGTGAATACATGAGGAGGAGAAAAATTTTTCTGTGCAATTTACTAAAATTGTAGCTTTGTAGTCCGAGCATTTGTACCATATGCAACGAATTTGCTCTGTGGTTTCGACAGTAAGACTTTGTGCCATATGTCTTTGTTGGTCTCACATTCTGCCTGAGTATTGCTATGATACTCCGTCATGATTCTACTCACCAGCAAGCAAAACCCTTGGCGATGCGTCTTTACCATACTTTTTACCAATGCGGCTTTATCATATGCATATGGTCATGCTGTCTCTATGCTCATGCTCCAGTGCACCTGATATCACGCCAGCACAAATCAGCAGAACCGGTAGTGCAGTGGGCATCGAAGGTCATACGCGTTACCTCGCAGCTTCGCAGTATCGGTCCGTACTCAGCTTTCCAATTGCTAGGCAAACCCAATATTCTCTCACGTGCCGGAGAAACAAATCCATGTTCATGGGCATCAGCAAAAGACAATAATCGCATTCCTGTGAGCATTATTGACCATATACGGGTAGAATTTACCACCCCTGTTACAGCACGACAAGTAGCAGTCGCAGAAAATCTCAACCCTGGTGCAATTATCGCTATCCTTGTGCGTGGCTCTGCACCACAAGAAGTTGATACTGTGTACACAGCTCGACCCCAACAGCTTGCTGTTTCATGGAGAATGCTGAATGTCTTCTTTGAACCAAGACCCTACAAAGTTGGCGAAGTAGAACTCATTCTTGATGTCGGTATGGTGCCGGGTCTGAATGAGATAGATGCTATCGCGATCGGTACAACTAAAGACACTATCAAGCCCGACATTAATCTTGCACCTGGAGCGCACGTACCTGTACAACCAGAAAACTTGGGAAATGGCGTCAATAGTACCTCTGATGAGCTTTTCCCAATCATTGCACCAGACGGGAAAACACTTTACTTTTGCCGCAAAAATCACCCAGAGAACATCGGCGATGAAAAGCTTGAGGATATATGGTACTCAGAACTAGAGCATGATACCACTACTCACGAGCTTCGATGGGGAACAGCAAAAAATATTGGGGCACCCTTGAATAACCGTCATCCAAATTTCGTTTGCGGCATTTTGCCCGACGGAAATACTTTGCTTGTCGGTAATGTGTATCTGCCTAATGGTAATGCGAAAGACGGCATTTCACTCTCATATCGCACTAGAGACGGTTGGAGCATGCCAGAACGCCAAGTTATTATGGACTACCAGCTCAATAGAGCAACAGTGAATTACTCCCTTGCACCTGATGGGAAAACGCTTCTCATGGCACTCGACCGTAACACCTCGCTTGGTGGCATGGATTTATTCGTAAGTTTTCTTCAGCCGAATGGAACATGGTCGCCCCCTCTCAATCTTGGTCGAGACATCAACACTGCCGGTGATGAAACCACTGTCTTCCTAGCAAGCGATGGGATGACCTTATATTTTTCGTCCGATGGACACAACGGCTACGGTAGCAACGACATTTTTATGTCTCGACGCTTAGACTCAACATGGCAGCGATGGACAGAACCACAGAATCTCGGTCCTGCAATCAACACTCCTGAATGGGACGCATACTTTTCTTTGCCGGCATCGGGTGAATTCGCCTATTTTGTTTCGTATAGAGCCTCATCAGGCAAGGGTGATATTTATCGTATTGCTTTTCCAGATGCCTTACGCCCACGCCCTGTAACTCTTGTATCTGGAAGAGTTCTCGACGCACGAACAAAAGCACCGATTGGCGCACTTATTCGATACGAATCATTGACGACAGGGCGCGAAATTGGCATTGCTCGAAGTGATTCCCTGACAGGAGCCTATGCTATTTCTCTGCCAGTTGGTGAACTCTATGGCTTCCGTGCAGAAGCAGATACCTACGTCTCAATCAACGAAAATATCGACCTGCGTAACTTGCAGAAATATCAAGAGATACAGCGCGACCTGCGCCTTGTGAAGCTTGCGCAAGGACAATCTGTAACAATCAACAACATTTTCTTCGATACAGGAAAATGGGAATTGCGCCCTGAATCTGCTCCAGAGCTACGCCGCATTGCAGACCTGCTGCAGCGCAATCCTTCTATGTCTATCACTATTGCTGGATACACTGATAATATTGGTTCAAAAAAGGCAAATCTAGAGCTTTCTCATAAGCGTGCTCGTGCTGTTATGGAGTACTTCATTCGACTTGGCATAGAATCGCACCGCCTTGCAGTGAGAGGCTTCGGTGCAAACAATCCTGTAAGCAGCAACCAATCGGAAGAAGGACGGCAGCTAAATCGCCGCGTTGAGTTTATTATCGAAAAGTACTCTCAATAGCCTATTCGCTCGTATGATAATTGCAAAGCTCTCGCAATTGCAACGCTTCAGTTTCTTTCTAGCAGCACTAGGAGCAACAATATGGCTAGGTGGGTTCATCGTGCGTGCTGTTATCGGCTTCGATCTCTTTATCCCCGGAACACTCACGTTCAAATCAGATATGCCTAGCTACGCTCAAGCCCAAACACTGCGTCTCTTTGCACAAAGTGGTCTATACACTATTGCCGGATACGGGCTATTTATTATTGCGGGTGGATACCTGTGGTTCTCCTACCGTCACATGTGGCGCACACGAGGCGGATTATTCATGGGAGGAGCACTATTTGCACTATACATACCTATTGAACTCTGGCAGATATATTTTGACATTCAGCTCATACAGTTGATACAGTATTCATCGTATGGAAATTTCCCTTTGGATGCAGCAAAGAAAGTATTCCTACAGCGCCTCACTGTACTTGGTGGTGCAGGTGCTTCCCTATCAACTCTTGGATACATCAGTGCCATCTTTTTTCTCACCACACAGACGATGTATCGGGATGCATCCCAATAATCATATTCCGCAATACTTTAGTTGAACAATACCCCTATTCTCATGCACTATAATCATTCGAGACTAATATAAGAAACTCATAGCTCACAGACAACGTATATCTTTCGCAAATAGTGTGTGCTCCGCTCGTTCACACGATTGCTAGATATCCCGCAACTTTTTGAACCACCTAGCGTCAGAACATTCCATGAGCAAATTCTCTCTTGAGCAACGCAACAACGGCACAACGACAGTCCTATACCTCAAAGGTTTCTTGGATGCGCATACTGCTCCGCAGCTCGAAACTGCTATTGCAGAAGCTATTGCGGAGGGAAATTATCGTATCGTAGTCAATTTTCGCGAACTTGAATACATTAGTAGTGCTGGTCTCGGTGTCTTTATGGTATTTATCGAGGACGTACGTGCTAAAGGTGGCGATATTAAGCTTACTGCTATGAACCAAAAAGTGTATACGGTCTTCGATTTACTTGGATTTCCAATGCTCTTCGATATCACCGAGCATGAAGAGGAGGCTCTTGCAAAATTCCTTCCGTAACCTAATAACTTTGGGATTGCACTGCGAATTATCGAGTGTATTTCTCCCTTATTTGAATCATCAGTATCAGTGCATTCAGAAACTCACTCTATGTACCATGCCGGAAACGAAGTCGTTCATACACGCACGCTTGACAGCATTTGGTGATACAAGGGAACTGGAACGTATTCGCCAATTTGTTCAGGAAAAAGCTCGTGAGTTTGGCTTTTCCGAGCAGGGGGCACATACAATTATGCTTGCTGTCGATGAAGCTTGTTCTAACCTCATCTGCCACTCCTACCACTTTGATAAGGCACGGGAATTTTTTATTGATATTCGCCCTCAAGGAACAGAAGCTCTTGTAATTGAGATTTTTGACAACGGTGCTGCATTCGACCCATTTTCAATCCCACCGCCTAATCTACAGGAATATGCATTGCAACACCGCAAAGGGGGGTTTGGTGTTCACATCATCCGCACTATTATGGACACTGTAGAATACTTCCCTGCTACCCATACACATCAAATGAATTGCCTGAAGCTCGTTAAAAAGCTGAGCTAACTGCTCGTTCATACAACTGCGCAAAACGCATGAGCTACGTATACTTTAAGCTTACACCCACATAACACCGCCACAGAACAGATAGCACAGGATAGAGAGAGAAGTGCTGCAGTCTTGACCGTGATAGTCAAGTTCCGGGCGCATCATTATCTTTTTTTTGAATTCCAGCCCGTACAACACACAATACGCTGCGAGCCAGAAACGCGGAATTTGAGTATTTTCCTACGTACTGACGAAGTTTTCTTGTCCGAAGCGCTGGTCTGCTTGGCAGACGACATAGAGCGCACACCGTCATTGGGTGTGGTGACTGAATGGAGGCTCATATGGTGCACAGAGATGGTGTATAGATAAGAAATACCCAATAGGTGCATTTACGCAAACAGCGTACCAAAAGATTCAAGATATTATAGCTTAGAAAGGCTGAGGGGGAGGATTTTTGAAATCAACCGTCATATCTGCACGATGATCTCTGCCAGGAATAATTGTAATACTACTCGGCTCTCGTTGATTACCAGTTGTTGTGTACACCCCAACAACGCGCCAGCCTTGAGTAGATAACACTTTCGCCGTATCAACAAGCAACGCCACACACAAGTAGCTAATG
Source organism: Candidatus Kapaibacterium sp. (assembly GCA_025055035.1). GTDB lineage: Bacteria > Bacteroidota > Ignavibacteria > Kapaibacteriales > UBA4661 > PH2015. The sequence continues at coordinate 12,896 of JANWZB010000013.1, read as the reverse complement.
CGTGGTGGTATTGAATCCCCAAACACGAGAGAATATCGCGCAGAATCGCTAAAGAGCGCAAGCGTACTGTCAAGCTGCAATGCTGAAGGTGTGAAGTATGCACGCCCCTGAAATAGGTCTCCAATAAGGTCTTGCGGCGGGAATTGCCGAAATGCTACAACACGCATTGTCCAAACGCTGTCGCGTGGCGGCCAGCTTGCAGCGCCACCAACAAATCGCACGACACCCGAAATACTTGTTGGCGGAGGAATAGGTGGAGGAGCTAGACCACCATCGCAGTTTATTGCGATGCAAGCAATGCACACAGTGATAGCAACACCACATAGTAGTTCAGAGTATGTGTTTCTTCCTCTACCATGCATAGTGCAATTCCTCAGAGATTTTAGTATTTTTGCGTATTATTGTGTTCTTCTGCATCTCGCACGTATAACGAAAATACTCATCCTAGAGCATTTCTCAAAGCTACTGTCTTCTTTGTACGCAAAATCTTGCATTCTTCACTATATGCTCAAAGCCTTCTATACGTTAATTGCAGCCAATCTATCGGCAGCAGCCGTGTTCTTTGTAAGCGGAATCATTGCAGATCACGGGCTACTGTATATCTGTAGCTCAATCTTTGCCCTCGCTAGTCTTCTTCTGCTACTTTTGCTCATGATGCTTCGACATCGTGCCGCACGAGTAGAATCAAAGCTTCGCGATGCCCAAAACTTAAGGTAGCATAGCAATTGTACTCCTCGACTTTCGTTATGTTATCATTCCTGAAGTTCCTATGACACCCTTTACATACATCCTTCGCACTGCAATAGCCTGTTTGTGCACCCTACTCTATTCATGTCAACAGTCTGCACAAACTGACACTTCCTCGCAGCCCTCCTCACAAAACCAGACATCATCGTCAAGCTCGCGCCCTGTGTGGCTTGGTTTAGTGGGCGATACTGCCGATATACAAGCATCAACGCAGTCCGGAACAGTACTTATGGGCGGAAGTACCGACGTCGATGAAGCAATGCGGTGGATGTTAGAGCGCGCCGGCGGCGGTGATGTTGTGGTTATTCGTGCCTCAGGAAGTACGGGCTACAACAACTATTTGTTTACACTTGGCGCAAAAGTCAACTCAGTAGAAACACTGCTTATCAATTCGCGCGAGCTTGCAAATAACCCTGAAATAGAGCGCCGCATGCGTAATGCAGAAATGCTCTTCATTGCAGGAGGCGACCAAGCAAATTATGTCAATTTCTGGCGCAACACTCGCGTACACGAAGCGCTGAATTATCTTGCGAATATCAAGAAAATACCTATTGGCGGGACAAGTGCTGGATGTGCGATTTTAGGGCGGTTGTACTTCAGTGCACTGGAAGGAACAATTCGCTCTGAAGAAGCACTTGCAAACCCATTCGACCGTCGCATTACAATTGGCTACAACGATTTCCTTGCGATACCGTTTCTCAGCCATACTATTACAGATACACATTACGATAACCCCGACCGCTTGGGACGACACACTACGTTTATAGCACGCATTATTCGAGATTCCACACCATCATCATTCATTCGCGGTATCGGGGTTGAAGAACGTACAGCAGTAGCAATCAATGCCGAAGGCAAAGCAACTGTCTTTGGAGCAGGAAGAGCATATTTCCTCTGGCAAAATGGCACAGATAGTACACCCGAAGAATGCATGCCAAATCGCCCCCTTACTTGGCATAGGAACAATCAGGCACTTCGCGCATACGTTATTGCCGGTTCAACACAAGGAAATGGCACATTCGATCTTACTAACTGGTCAGGCGGACAGCACAGTGGCGGGCGCTTAGGCTTTGTGAGTGTACGCAACGGTATGGTGTTTCAACAATAAAGCTGTATATTTGCGGACGTTTAGCAAATTTATTCTCTCGTTTTCACTGCACAAGAAGGAAAGCACACATGGCTCATCATCAATGCGACGTCGCAGTTTTGGGTGCCGGTCCGGGCGGATACGTAGCAGCAATTCGGGCTTCTCAACTTGGCTTGCGTACCATCTGCATCGAAGCAGAACATCTCGGTGGTATCTGTTTGAATTGGGGCTGCATACCAACAAAAGCCCTTATTAAGAACGCCGAATACATGCACTTTCTACATCATGCGGAAGATTTTGGCTTCAAAATCAAAGGCATTGAGGTTGATTTTGGCAAAGTCATTAGCCGTTCTCGCGGCGTTGCAGAGCAAATGTCGAAAGGCATTGCTTTTCTCTTCAAAAAATATAAAGTGCAGCTTGTCTCAGGATTTGGTGTCATAACATCACCCAGCAGCATCGATATCAAAAATACTAGCGGTGTTACTACCGACACAATCAGCTGTAAGCATATTATCATTGCAACAGGTGCTCGCCCACGCATGTTTCCGGGTATTGATGTCGATAAAAAGCGTGTCATTACAAGCCACGAGGCTATGATACAAAAGGAAATTCCCAAATCCATGATTATCATGGGTGCTGGAGCTATTGGGGTAGAGTTTGCGTACTTCTACAATGCCTATGGTACGAATGTTACTCTTATTGAAATGCAAAGTCATATCCTACCAGTCGAAGATGAAGAGATTTCTAAAGAGCTTGAGAAACACTACAAAAAGTACGGTATTACCATGCTGACCAACACCCGTGTCTTGTCGGCAAGAACAGTTGGTAATAGCGTCGAAGTAAAAGTACAGAAAGGCGATGGTTCGGAAGAAACTCTGAAAGCCGACCTTGCTCTCAACGCTATTGGCATTCAGGCTAACATCGAAAACATTGGTCTGGAGGCACTCGGCGTTGCTACAGAACGTGGGTTTATCAAGGTGGACAAGTATTTACAAACAAATGTTCCGGGAATCTATGCGATTGGTGATGTTGCAGGTCCTCCATGGCTTGCTCATAAAGCATCTGCTGAAGGCATCGCAGCCGCTGAGCACATTGCCGGTCATCACACCGACGGCGTAGACTATACTAATATTCCCGGCTGTACGTACTGTCACCCGCAAGTAGCTTCGATTGGAATGACAGAAGCAAAAGCACGAGCTGCTGGATATGAGCTTAAAATTGGGAAATTCCCCTTCACTGCTGCAGGTAAAGCTCACGCTATTGGCGAAGCAAAGGGCTTTGTCAAGCTTATCTTCGATGCAAAATACGGAGAGCTTCTGGGTGCACATATGATTGGTCCCGACGTTACCGAGATGATTGCCGAGCTAGGATTAGCGCGCTCTCTAGAAGCAACAGGAACAGCAATTTTTAAAACTATGCACGCTCATCCGACACTCAGCGAGGCAATTATGGAAGCTGCTGCTAGTGCATATGGCGAAGCAGTGAACTTCTAGCTCTAGACACTCACACTCTGTTAGTATGATACTTTTCTAGAAAGTCGTAGAATGCTTGCTTCTCCGAGTGCGTTATACACTATTCCCGAGCTTCTATCACGTGCGTACTCGCTTCTAGCGCACAACGACAAGCACAGCGCTGAAGAGCTCGGACACATTGGTATGGAACTGGAGAGCCGTTCTCGCTTCTACCATGCTCGCACAATACTAGAACGAGCAATCTCTCTAGATCCATGTTCACATCCTGAGTGGTATGTATCACTAGCATTCGCACACTTCCGAGACGTAACAGGAAACTTTGCCGCCGATGGCGAGCGTGTGCTAATTGAAGGAATTGAGGAAACAGATTCAGACTACCTGAAAGCATCATATCTTGCGGTTCTCGAAGGAGCTTCGAGCGAGGATATTGCAGACCTTGTCGAGTATCTGTCCAGCTCTAGCGACTGTTCCGTTCGATTTGCCCTGGGGCATTCGCTCTTGTGGCGCGGAGAGCATGCACAGGCACTGCATGTGCTTCGCGAGGCGCGTACAATGCTCGATGATAACAGTGGTGTTATTTTGGGTCTCGATGCATACTGCGCTGCTCTGAACTGGATGTATGCACAAGGCGTGGCTACAATTGACCTTGACACAGAAGTTCGACCGTATGTAGAGCGCATGATACACTGCGCTCCACATGTATACAATTATCGCGCTCTTCATATCCAAATGTACCAAGTACTCAAGCGCTACGATGTGGTTATTTCAGTAGCACAGAATACTCTTTCTACGTTCCCTGACGAAGAAACGACGATGGTTGCTCTCGCCTCAGCATACGAGAAGCTTGGTGATGACGAGCGAGCAATATGCTGGTATAATCGTGCCATCGGTGCGAAGCCAAGCTATGCACGCGCACGTAGTATGCTAGGCAAGCTGTATGAACGTCGAGGCAATCTATCCCTTGCTGAAGAAATATTCCGCGATATAGAGCGTGCTTTCCCAGAATATTACGCTGGTAAAATTGAACTTGCATACTTTCTCAGACGCATTGGCAAAGACTGCGAAGCACAAGCACTCTTTCGTTATGCCTACGACCACCTTACAACGTTTGAGAAAGTAGCGGTACAACAACATCCTGAAGGAAAGGTGTTTGTTTCAGACATGATGGCACTTGAACTGCCTGTTGTTCACTAACTCATACGGCGTCGATACCTTGCTTGTGTTACCCAAGCATGACTCCATCTCATGGCATACTACTCATTGCTGTACCAGCGCTATTAGACCCAAACTTTAAGCGGTCTGTTGTTTTCATTGCACAGCATAGTAGTGAGGGTACGCTTGGGTATGTTCTGAACAGACCATTGAAAGCAACGCTGCAAGAGGTTATGCCCGACCTACAAGGATTTGATGCACCTCTATATTGGGGCGGTCCCTGCCAAAATGATACTCTACACTGCATTCACCGTGCAGGCAACCTTATACCAGAAGCTACCGAAATTATGGATGGTATCTACTGGGGTGGAAGCTTTGATGCTATTCGAGAATCTATCTTGAACAATGATGTTTCAGTCCATGACTTCCGTTTCTTTGTTGGATATTCTGGTTGGTCGAGCAATCAATTGCAACGCGAACTCAATGAACACTCATGGGTACTGACTCCAGCAACACCTGAAGCTGTCTTTGCCGATTCCGTCAAGAACTTCTGGACACGCACGTTAAAGTCTATGGGCGGTGAATATGCCGCTATGGCAAATGTTCCTGAGCATCCATCAGTAAACTAAGTACGAACTGTACATTTTATCATGTAGTATGGTAAGCATTCATATCGAATACGAAGGCGACTTGCATTGCCGCCTTACACACGGGCCTTCGCAAACGACTATTACGACCGATGCTCCCATAGACAATCACGGTCGAGGAGAAAGCTTTTCGCCCACAGACCTTGTAGCTGCAGGGCTAGGGAGCTGCATGGCAACTGTTATGGCTATAGCAGCACGGAATCGCCATATTGAGCTTCAGGGTATGCGTATTCATGTTCAAAAAGAAATGGCATCGCAACCGCGCCGCATTAGGCGATTGGGTGTAGAAATTCTGCTCCCACCAACTGTCGAGAGCAAAGACCTGAAATTTCTTGAGAATGCAGCACGAACATGCCCAGTGCACCAATCCCTACACCCCGATATCCAGATTGACCTTACACTTAAACTCTCTACTTCCTCTGATGCTATACCTTCAGGAAACATGACAACTCCAGCGAGTAGCTAGAATTCTACCGAATTATCATCTGATAGGATTGTTGAACACTCTTTCTCACTCGTATGAACCGCGTCATTTCTACATCCCATGCGCCTGCAGCTCTCGGACCGTACTCGCAAGCAATTGAAGCACAAGGCACGATGCTGTTTGTAGCAGGTCAAATCCCCTTAACTCCCTCAGGAGAGCTTGTCTCAGGCGGGATAACGGAACAGACTACACAAGTCCTCGACAATATCAGCGCTATTCTCAAAGAAGCTGGCTATAGCCTTTCTCACGTTGTCAAAGCTACAGTCTTTTTGAAAGACATGAATAATTTTGCTGCTATGAACGACGTCTATGCCCGGTATTTCGGCGACACAAAGCCTGCTCGCTCTACAATAGAAGTTGCACGGCTTCCTAAAGACGTACAAGTAGAAATCGAGGTTGTTGCCGTTAAGTAGCATTCTTAATTCATGCACCAAGTGTGCAATGCAGCTGTTTATGGGATATAGAATGTACCTACATTTCCTGTGGGCTGCTGTAGCGGCTTGGAGTCTTGGTAATCCCTCTACGAGTATAGCACAGCAATGGGATATTTCGTGCAGAGAAGACAGCACAAAACCGGAAGTGATATTTATGCCATTCGACGCAATGGCAAACGCAACCCCATACCCTTCTTCCACAACAACAAGTACCCGCACATTTCACTCTAAAGACCCCTTCACAGCAGCAATCCTTTCTATCATACCGGGAGCTGGTCAACTGTACATCGAAAGCTACTGGAAAGCCCCTGTATTCTTTGCTGGCTTCGCTGCTGCGATTGGCTTTGCAGTGTACAATAATAACCAAGTAAATCTTCTTAGTGCACAGCTTGCAGATGGCAATGTATCACTGTCCTTTCGCGATGCTTTGTTACGGCAGCGCGAGATTTTTCGAGACCTTCGCGATATTTCGATTCTTGCGGCAGTTGGGGTTGCAGGACTTGCAGCAATTGATGCTTACACCGGCGCACACCTTTTTGACTTCGATGTTAGCGACGAATGGTCAGGCACATTACATATTTCGCCTCGTTATCCTGCTCTCTGCCTTACATTCCGCTGCATTCTTTCATTCGATTATGCTCCATACCAATAGAAATTCCTCAGTTGCACTTGCATGCTGTGCTTTACATCCTTTCTCAGTTCTTTTGTGGCTCAGCTTCTTTTTTCTGAGCACATGATATTGGCAATAGCTCTTTTGATGCAATTCTCTCCTGCTGTTTGTTTTCTCTCCTTACAACGGGTAAAACCATATGTTAAGCTCGGTCTATCACGACAATCAACCTATAACGATAGGCATTCTCGGTGGCGGACAACTTGCAAAAATGAGCGCACTCGCCGCATATAGACTTGGGCTACGTGTTGCTATTATTGAACTAGTTGAAGATTCTCCAGCAGGCAGAATGACTAAGCTTGATTTCTCGGAAGGATGGCTGAATACCCAAGAGCTTGAGCGCTTTATAGAAGCAAGCGATATTGTTACCCTAGAAAATGAATTTATTAGTCCAGACGTTCTCGATGTTATTGCCGAGCGGCGCCTTGTTTTACCTTCACCTCACACGCTACGCCAAGTACAAGACAAACTCACTCAAAAAGAAATCATGCAGAAAGCAGGAATACCCGTACCCGCCTTTGCAGCTATCAACACTGTTGAGGAAGCATACGCCTTTGGTCGGCAGTATGGGTATCCATACGTGATGAAGACACGAACACTCGGCTACGACGGCTACGGCAATGCAACTGTCGCGCGTGATAATCAGGCAATGGTAGCATTCCGTCGCTTTACAAGCGACCCTGATGTACCACGCACAGTGATGGCGGAACAATTTGTACGCTTTAGGAAGGAACTTGCTGTGATAGTAGCACGCAACAGACGTGGAGAGATAGTGTCCTATCCGTGTGTAGAAACTATCCAGACCAATCACATCTGCCGATATGTCCTTGCTCCTGCACCCAATGTGAGCAGCATACTACAGCGCACAGCGCAAGATATAGCTGTTACTGCCGTCGAGACAATCGAAGGGGTTGGCGTTTTTGGCGTGGAAATGTTCTTGACCGATGATGACACTATCCTGTATAATGAAATTGCCCCTCGTCCACACAACTCTGGACATTACAGCATCGAAGCATGCTACACTTCGCAGTTCGAAAACCATATTCGCGCTATATGCAATCTTCCACTTGGCTCGCCAGACATGATTGTACCTGCTGCAGCTATGGCAAACCTCCTAGGGAAACGCCCCGGTTCAGGCATTCCCGACACAGTTGTAGGGCTGATGCGCCACAGCCGTGTTGCTTTTCATCTCTATGGCAAAGCAGCAAGCCGCGTTGGTCGTAAGATGGGACATATAACAGCGCTTGGTTCTTCAATCGAGGAGGTCTTTGCTCGCGTGCAATCTGCCGAAGAAGATCTTTTATGGTAGCATATTCATCAAAGCTTACAGCGGCTGCTGATCTTCGGGCAGCATTGCTGCTATCACAGCATGAACATGTTTCATGAGGCTACGTTCTGTTATGCGGTCATCATGATCGGGAGGGGGCACAGGTTTCCCAATAATGACACGAATACTTCCTGCATGTAAGTCGACTGAGTCAGCACGCAGTATCTTATGAGCGCCCACAATCGCTACAGGAACAATTGGCTTTCCGGCACGTGCAGCCAGATGAAATCCTCCACGCCGAAACTCCTTCAGCCGCCCAGAGCGTGAGCGTGTGCCTTCGGCAAAAATAATTACCGAATCTCCCTCTTGTACTGCTTTCACCGCTTTATTCAGCCCTTCTACACTACGCCGCAGCTTTTCGCGCTCAATAGGAATAAATGGGCTAACCATCAACTCCCAACCAAGAAATGGAATAAGCTGCAGGCTGCGCTTGTAAATAATCCGCAGCCGCCCTCCAAGCTTTGGTGCTGTCGCTACCCAAATCGCAGGAATGTCGAAAATACTCGTGTGGTTTGCAATAAATACGTATGTCTCGCCTTCTTTGAGATGGTCTTCACCCTCAACAAGCAGGGCGATGTTCGCCATCCGCAGCGATGTTCTTGCAAAATTTAGCCCGTGCCTGTAAAATAGCCTATGATGCTTATCAAAAAGGGCAAACGACAAACCAAACAGTGAATACCAGACGGTCATACCACAGAGCCGTACAATACGCCAATACGTAGCAAGCTTATTCATCACATTGGGTAAGAACGAGGATAATAGTCATCGGCAAGCACACATGGGATATTAGCTTTGTGTCCCATGATTTGTCCCCTGCGCTACGGGGAATAGCACAGAAAATGTTGTACCCTTACCGATAGCACTTTCTACAGAAATGCGTGCTTGGAGCTTATCTACAAGCGTTTTGACAATCGAAAGACCTAGCCCAATACTGTGCTCATTTCCTGTTGGTTTGGCAGAAAGGCGTGCAAATTTTTGGAAAAGACGCTTTTGATCATCATCGCTCATACCTAAGCCCTGATCTTGTACATCCAGACGCACAAACTGCTCTTGTGTGTAGAGACGAATCGTTACTTGCGTGCGCGTTGGAGAATACTTGATTGCATTCGATAAAAGATTGTCCATAATCTGCGCAACAGCAACCTCATCAGCCTGAATAAGCGGCAAGCGCTCATCGTGGTCGTACTGCAGTGTAATTTTCTTCGCTGCAGCACGGGCTTCGTAATCACGCACAATATGCTCGATGATGACTCCTACCTCGATTGGGTTCAGTTCTACTACAAGCTTCCCTTGCTCGATTACATTTACATCAAGAAGATTACTGATAAGCTCCATCATACCGCTTACCGTGTGCAGAATATCTTGCGCTGCATCATTGATAAGTTCGGGGGTGAATGTCTGAGCTTCATACGCCATTTTCTCGGCTATAAACTGAATCTTTGAGAGCGGATTGCGTAAATCATGCGCTGCAATTCCAAGAAATTCATTTTTGTCATTGTTCAAGTCTTGCAATCGCTTTGTTTGACGCACAAGGCGTAGATGCGTTCTGACGCGTGCAAGTAGCTCCTGTGATATAAAAGGCTTAGTAATGTAGTCCACTGCACCTACATCGAATCCTCGCACAATATCGTCAACCTCCGTACGAGCAGTAAGGAAAATGACCGGGATATCTGCTGTTGTTGGGTTAGATTTGAGGCGTTCACATACCTCGAATCCGTCCATATCAGGCATCTGAATATCTAGCAGAATAACATCAGGAATTGTCTCTTGTACAGCATCAAGTGCACTCTGCCCGCTTGATGCAACGCTTACGCCAAAGCCGCTCCCACTGAGAATGCTGCCGAGTACCTGCAAATTACGCGGTATGTCATCGACGATAAGAATTAGCGCTTCTTCATTGTTCATAAGCGTCACGAAGTTCTGTTAGTGTTGTAGGCTTTCTATTCGCGCAACAATATCGGAAAATTTTTCGAGATGTGCGGGTATTTTTTCCATATCAAAGCTCTGCACAAATGTCTCTAAGCGCTTTGCATATTCGCTAAGCGTGGGGACATTATATTTTGCTCCTAGGGCTTTGATTTGCTCAGCGAATGATTGTGCCTGCTTGTTGTTGAATGTTCTTCGCAAAGCACTCCACTGCTCCGCAATGTCAGACTTAAGTATCTGCACGAGCTCTGAGAGCTTAGCACGCTGTTCGAGAGAAAGCGTCATGCTTTCATCAGGTGCATTGACTCCAGCTTTTTCTGCATCATCTGTTCCAGTGTACCGATAAGGCAGAAACTTCATAAGCTCATTCACAAGTTCCTGCTTTGTAATAGGCTTGCGCAAATAGCCATCGCACAGCAACTCGCCTACAGTAGCACCATCATGTATAACCGACGCTGTAAGCGCAATAATAGGAATGTGCTTTGTCAACTGATTACCCTTGATATACCGTATTGCCTCATATCCATCCATTTCTGGCATAACCAAATCCATAAGAATGATATCAGGTTGCTCGCGCACTGCCATTGCACACGCCTCTTTCCCATCGGCTGCTTGCAAGATTGTGACATTGACATTTGCTAGTAATCCTTCAACAAGTGCGCGATTTAGTTGGACATCGTCAACAACAAGAATCCGTGCATTGTCGAAATGCACATTACTCCATGTAGTAGCATCCTCCTGAGCAAGCATTTTCTGCAGCTCAACCCTCTCTACACGCGGGAATGTAACGGTGAAGCACGATCCTTTACCAAGTGCGCTGCGTACACGAATTTCACCGTTCATCATCTCGATAAGGCGTTTGGTGATCGTTAAGCCAAGCCCTGTGCCACCATACTTCCGTGCACTCTGACCCTCTTGCTGACGAAATGCTTCGAACACCACTTGCTGCTGTGCTTCGGGAATGCCAATACCTGTATCCTCAACTGCAAGAGTAAGGCACACATGCTGCGGAGAATGCGTAGGAGAGGTTCGTACGACAACTTTTACAAATCCTGCATCAGTAAACTTCACCGCATTGCCAACAAGATTAAACAGAATTTGCCGTAACCGAATTTCATCGAGCATCATACCGACCGACGAGGCAATATCGGACTCTACAATAAGCTTCAAGCCTTTCTCTTGAGTTTTTGCCGAAAACATACTTACAACTTCGCGCACAACTTGAACGACATCAACAGGCTCATATGCTATATCCATACGCCCGGCTTCAATCTTCGATAGGTCGAGAATGTCGTTAATAAGCCGCAATAATGTTTTACCACTGGATGCTATAGCATTGAGGTATGAGCGTTGTTTTTCATCATGAACGTGTTCCTGCAAAAGTTCAGTAAACCCTAGAATAGCATTCATCGGTGTACGGATTTCATGGCTCATATTTGCCAAGAACTCAGATTTTGCGCGATTTGCGCTATCGGCCGCTTCTTTTGCAGCAGCAAGCTGCTCTGTACGCTCGGCAACTTTTGCTTCTAGAGTTTCATTGAGATGCTGCAAAGCTTCCTCTGCAAGCTTGCGTGTTGTGATATCAGAAAAGCTTACAACGCAACCGTCGTGAAATCGTGCAACTTTCAGGCTCATCCAGAAGTCTAGATTATGTCCTTCGTAGTGTAATTCTGCTTCTTCAGGTCTACCACTCTCCGTAACACGGACATATCGCTCGAAAAGCCCATTATATCGTTGTTCGGGGAATTCTTGCAGGAGCAGTGCGCCTCGCAATTTGTCCGCTGAACGCTTGACCATTGCTGCACCTGCAGGATTACAGAGCAGAAATTCGAAGTCCCGAATCCTGCCGTAGTGGTCTCGCAGCGCCTTGAACAGCATCAAGCCATCGAGTGATGTTTCTAGCATGCCACGAATAAGCTCATCCATTTCGCGCTGCTTTGCTTCGGCACGCTTACGCTCGCTAATATCGAGAATCACCCCGTTGAATACTATAGCTCCTGTAGACTTGTGTATTGTAGGCTTTGCAATACCTTCCCACCAGCGCTCCTCACCGTTTGGCAAGAGATATCGTCCCTCGAACTGCAAGGGCTTAAGCGTACGCTTGGACTCTGCTAACGCCTGAGTATAACGTGCTTGGTCGTCGGGATGAATGCGTAGCACGTCGGGATTTCGCAGGCAGTCTTCTGCAGAAATACCAAAAATTTCCTGCACACGTGGGCTGACGTAGTTGAAACGGCGTGTACCATCGGGAAACTCAGCACTTTGATAAATAACCCCCGGAACATTGTCTGCCATATCGCGAAAGCGACGCTCTGCCTCACGCTCACGTTCTTCTGCCTTCTTGCGTTCAGAAATGTCCTGTGTTAAGAGCAATCCAGCAAAAATTTCTCCGCTACTGTTCCGTACAGGAACAGCAGCCGCAATAAATATATGCCCGTTCTCATGCTTAATTTCTTGTGTATTTGCCTTCCCTACTAGAGCAGCACGAAAGAGCTGTTCGTACTCAGCAGCAATGTCCAGCGGGAATGCCTCATACAGGGTTGCCCCGCGCACGTCCTCTAATGCTAGCCCCATGTCTTTCAGCCCCTGTCCACCAGCAACAAGAAACGTATATTCATCATCGAACAGGAATACTGCCCCTCCCGGATAGTTGGAGATAAGTGTTCTGTATAGCTCTTCACTACGCTGTGTTTCAGCTTCGGCACGCTTCCGCCGTGTGATGTTTTGTGTGAGCAGAATAATCCGCGTTACCGCACCATGCTCATCCTTCAGAGGCACAGCGTAGACATCATAGAACTGCTGTCGAAATTCTACTTCTACAGTAACAGTACGTCCTTGTAGGGCTTTCTCGAGATACGGATACAACGCATACTCAAATTCGAGGCTGTATATCTCGGCAATAGACTTTAGTGTAGCCTGCTCTGTGCGCACACCACGCGAGCGAATTTCT
>JANWZB010000139.1 GCA_025055035.1 Candidatus Kapaibacterium sp. | reverse complement strand
ATTCACAACATTCGAGGATGAGCATTCAAAAGTAGCTGCGGGACAAACACAGCTCTATAGGAGTAGGTAGATATTATGCATGCTCGCGTTCGGCACGGACACGAATAGCTGCATCACGCAGTTCAGGGTTAGCATCGAGCCAGCGGATGACGTCAACTGCTGTAAAGTAAGGATTCTGCGGGTAAAGGTGCTCATAGGCAGCCTTGATAAGTGTATAATCTTCAGGGTAATCAAGGGTAACACGAAGTTCAGGACGATTGAGTTCCCCTGTATAGGTGATAAAGTGAGGTTTGTACTTGTCTCCACTTTCTGGACGATAAAAGCGATATGAAACGTGCTCTTTGTCGTCATCATCGGGATTATCGTCAAGAATAGCGTACAAGTCTTCTGCGAGGAAGACTTGTGTATCAAAGCCCCAAGGCATGGAAATAGCCGGACCGCTGTTGGAGCAGTAGCGTCGTTCTGGGAATACACGCAGAAACTCCTCAATGACACCGTCAGTGAGTGATATATCAAGAAGTGGACAATCGGCAGTGATTTCTACAAGTACATCTGCATTCATGTATTGTGCTGCGCCACATACGCGCTCGAGAACATTAAGTTCACTTCCACGAAACGATGACACACCGAGTTTCTGGCAAAGCTCAACAATCGGGTCATCCTGCGGATTTGTGGTTGTAGCAACGACAATATCATTGATGTACCGTGATTTGCGCAAGCGTTCAATCAGAATCTGCAAAAGTGGCTTTCCGCCTGCTTCCATAAGCACCTTCCCCGGCAGGCGAGAGCTTGTCATGCGAGCCTCAATACTTGCGATAATCCGTGAATGTTCTGCGATACGACGAGTTTTCATGTCATCTTGTGAGTTTAGCTTCTCTGCTTTATCCATCAACTTCATGTTCGACGTGGGAGTGCTAGAGAATTCAAGACAGAAAACAGAATTGACTGATCTCTGCCTACTGTGGAGATATAGCAGAGAGCTGGACAACGGTGTCGATAGGAGAATTACCAGATAGTGGTATTCAATGCGCTGGATGAGAGTTAATCACTATCGCGGAGCTTCGCAAGCAGCCTCAGTACCTCGATATACAGCCAAATAAGCGTAACCATCAGACCAAATGCACTATACCATTCCATATATTTTGGTGCACCTTCCTCAGCCACTGCTTCAATGAAATCGAAGTCAAGCAGAAGATTTGCCGCAGCAATAGCAACGACAATAAGACTTAACCCAATGCCAATAATACCCCCTTCAAAGAGAGGCACATAGTAGTTGGTGACGAAGCGTAGAAGTAGGCTCACAAGATACACAAGAGCCAACCCCAGTGTTGCAATGACTACTGCAGAGCGAAAGGTTTCGGTAACGCGAATCATACGCGTTTTGTACGCGACGAGTAAGGCAATGAATACGCCAAAGGTAAGAGCACTGGCTTGTGTTGCTATGCCCGGATATGAAAGCTCGAAGATTGCTGATATGCTGCCGATAAAGAGACCTTCTAGGATGGCATACAGTGGTGCTGTAACGCTCGACCACCGAGGTACAAAGGCTGTAGTAAGAGCAATAATGAAGCCACCTCCACCGCCGATTGCTAGCATCGTTCCAGCGCCATATACTTCACCACTACTTGTCATTCCGATGCGGCTCCACGCAAACAGTGCAGAAGCAAGACAGAGTGTAAGGAGCAAGCCAATTTTATTGACTGTTCCCTCGAGTGTCATACACTCACCTGTAGCGTCCCACTCTATGCTTGCAAAACGTCGCTCAGAAAGCGCAGGATTACTTGTCTTGTATGGAACCTTGTAGCGAGGGGCTTGACGCTGCTGGGTATTGCGGGTGTTGCCAAACGAGCTCATAGAGTCCACTCCTGTATAAATAAAAATTGAGAGTGAGAGAAACGATCGTGTATTTTATACAAGTTTAGTGCGAACTATAGCACAAAATTAGCGTTTTCTTACTATTCCGCAATAGTTGTCGTTATTGACAAAAGAATGTTTATATGGAGATATTTTTCATGGCACAGGGTCGAAGCCACCAGGGTGAAACGGGTGACACTTACTGAGACGCCGAAGAGTAAGCAAGGTCCCACGTAGAGTGCCATGTTTTTCGAGGGCTTCAAAAGCGTAGGTCGAACAGGTTGGGTAAAAGCGACATGCTGATGGTAAAAACGGTGAGATATAGTGCTTGTACAAGCGTAGGAGCGCAATAAGAATGTACTTCATAACGAAGGAGACATAGAACGTAAGGAGCGGTAGGCGTTATGGAAGATGCGTTCAACTAGAGGCTGAATATCAGACAGGCGCAGCAAGGAAGGTCGTTCTGGAATAATGTGGCATACGAGAACTATAGCTACAATGGAAACTATATGATTGTTATGATGTGTAATGCTAGCCAGGAAGCGCTGAGCAACATTGCGAACACTCACTCGGAGAAGGCGTTTGATGCGATTGCGCACAACAGCAGGACGCGTGCGGCGCTTTGCGGTTACGCCCACAAAGAGCGTCTGGGGACTGCTTGTACGAAACTTATCGAGTTTGGGGTCGTGTGCTGCTGTTTCTGTGTCAAGAGCATGGCGGAAGAGAATAAAGCTTGTTATTCCGCGATAAGCAAAGCGTGAGCCATGCGTAAATACAGCATCGAACATTCCATAGCCTTTGAGTGGCTGGATACGAATTCTCTCTAGAGCTCTCGTGCGCACAGAAAATTGCAGTAAGGAGGATTACAAAGACATAAGGGCGCAAGAATACATTCATGTGCCTTGAGAACTGTACAACCCTGAACGTTGCAATACTTATCCGTTGCGTGGCTCATCACTAACAGTCAAGCGATATCGTCCTTTTGCTCGACGTGCTGCAAGAACTTTCCGACCATTCTTTGTTGCCATGCGAGCGCGAAAGCCGTGAACTCTGCGGCGGCGTAGTTTGCTAGGCTGGTAGGTGCGTTTCATTCTGCTTTACCGTATGAAAAAGATTACGTATGTTCCAAACTACAAAAACTAGTGTGCAATAGCTGCAAAACGGCAAAATATTAATTCTCTGAGAATTATCCTAACGTTTTTTGTATCAGCATGACGAGTAGTAGAAACAGAGTTGCTTATGTTATGAGTTGAGCAAAAGCGAAGTTTCGCTATACGACAAAAGTTCGCATTCGTCGAAGTTTTATTTCGCTTCAAGCGAAAAAGTGTGTATCTTTGCGTACAGAAACTTTCCAAAATACGCAGTTATTGCTGCATATAACAGCTATGTCTTAATTCTGTTGGGCGGCAGGTGTGATATGATGAACGTCAATGGCGAAAATCTGCGCATGATTTTGGGCATTAAGCTCAAACAATTGCGCAGTGAGAAGAACCTATCATTAAAAGAATTATCTGAAGCGACGGACTTATCTATATCGTACCTAAGCGAAATTGAAAAGGGCAAGAAATATCCAAAACCCGAGAAAATTATCGCTCTCGCACGTGCACTTGGAACAACCTTTGATGATCTTGTAACGCTCAAGGTGGACGAAGCGCTAGATCCACTAGCGGCAATTGTGCATTCGCCAATGCTGCGGGAATTCCCATTCGAATTATTTGGCATTGAGCAGCAAGATATCATGGATTTATTCTCAGCCTCTCCTGCTAAGGCTGGTGCACTGCTTAAGACGTTACTTGAAATTATTCGTGGCTATGATATGAGCGTAGAGCAGTTTATCCTTGCAGCGCTCCGCTCGTACCAAAAAATACACCAAAACTACTTTGAAGACCTCGAGCTAGCAGCAGAGCGTTTCGTGAGCGAAATGCAGTGGAAGCTCAAGATTCCTATGCCAACAGAACTCTTCAAAAAAACGCTTGTCCAGAAATATGGATACGACATCGATGAAACGTCGCTGTCGCAGTATCCAGAACTGCAAAAATTTCGAACAGTATTTGTTCCTCCCAAAACGTCCAAGCATAGCACATTAGGAGGCTCAAAGCCTCGTTTGCTTCTTAACAAAGACCTGATTGACCGACAAAAGGCATTTATTTATGGGCGTGAGTTAGGCTATAACTATCTCAAGCTGCAGGAGCGGGCGCTCACATCGTCATGGCTGAAGGTAGAGTCCTTTGAACAGGTGCTCAATAATTTCAAAGCTTCATATTTTTCTGGTGCGCTACTAATGCACCGTCATTCTATGGTGAAGGATCTTACCAAGCTCTTTCAGAAGCGAACCTGGGAGCCAGCAGCAATTCTTGCTATACTCGATAAATATGCTGTAACACCCGAAATGTTGCTCTACCGTATGACAGAGCTTCTACCAAAGTTTTTTGGTTTGGAGGAGCTACATTTTCTGCGATTTAGCCACCGCACTAGTACGGGGAGCATGAAACTTACCAAGCTGCTCAATATGTCGCAAGTATTTGCGCCGTACGGGCTTGATTTGAATGAACATTATTGCCGTCGTTGGCTGCCAATAGCAATTCTAAAACGCGAGCAAGGCGAGTTGGCAGAGCGCGACCCTACAACTCCTCTAGTTGTGGCGCAGCGACCACATTTCGTAGAAAGTGATGTTGAGTATTTTGTAATTACTATTGCACGGCGCTTTGCACTGAAGCCTACGTTCCATTCGAGTGTTTCGATTGGCTTTTTGTTGAATAACGCATTCAAGGAGACGGTGCGCTTTTGGAATGATCCTAGCATCGAAAGAATCATGGTAAATGAAACCTGCGAACGCTGTGGTTTAAAGGATGATATCTGTCGCGACCGCGTTGCACCGCCAACGCTGTATATGAAAAATCAACGACAACGTGCCCGCGAGGCAGTCTTGCAGCGGATTTTGTCGGGTGGGCACAATATCTTGTAGTTAGATCTGTATGTTTGGACACAACAAGAATATGGAGCAGAATATAACCACACACATAGCGATACCACAGACCGCTCGTCTAGAGTGCGGTTCTGAGGCACTACGTGCACTGTTCCCCCATACGGCACAAGGAACTATCTACATTGATCATGCATCTGTCGGGCCTCTTTCTACAAAAGTGCGTGATGCTCTCGTGGAGCATATCACGAGGCGTTCTGAACGAGAAATTAATACATTCGCAAGCGATGTAGAGCATGCCCGTGAATGCCGTGCACGGGTAGCGCAGCTTATCAATGCTGAGTCAGCCGAACGCATAGCGTTTTTCATGAATACGTCTGATGCACTGAATGTTGTTCCTTCGGGGCTGCGATGGCGATATGGTGAGCGCATCCTTCTCAATGACCAAGAATTTCCTGCAAATGTCTATCCGTATCGGAATCTTCGGCGGTACGGCGTGGAACTTGATATCCTTGCAACAGAGGATGGAGCTGTCTGCCCAGAGATGATAGAACGTGCGCTTCGTAGCGCTGGCGGGCGTATCAAGATTGTTGCACTGAGTGCTGTACAATTTCTCAGCGGGTATCGAGCAGATGTGGCAGCAATTGGGGAAATATGCCGTCAGTATCATGCTCTGTTCATTGTGGATGCGATTCAAGCTGCTGGGGCTGTACCGCTCGATGTGCAGGCAATGCACATCGATGCTCTGGCAGCAGGGGGACAAAAGTGGCTTATGGCTCCTACAGGAATAGCATTCCTGTACGTTACAGAAGAACTTCAACATCGTATAGAGCAAGCACATCTGGGTTGGCTGTCTGTGGAAAGTCCTTGGGACTTTTTTCGCTACGACCAGCCGTTGCAAGCAAGCGCAAAGCGCTATGAAAATGGTACAATCAATTTTATAGGTATTCTTGGTCTTTTGGCATCACTAGAAATGTTGCTTGAGCTCACTCCTGAAGCTATAGAGCGGCACATTCTCCAATTGACGGAGTATTTGCTTGCAGAATTACCCTTGCTTGGTATATTTTCACATGTGAGCACATTTGCTCCGCAGCATCGTTCGGGTATTGTCAGTGCGGTACTTAATGATCCAACACAAGGAGAAAGGATTGTAGAGAAATTAGCACAACGCTCTATTCGTATTTCACTGCGCGAAGGGCGCTTGCGATTCTCCCCGCATTGCTACAATACAATAGAAGAAATACAAGGTGCTCTCGCGGCGCTGCGCGAAATTATGCTAGTCTAGCCCATTGCATGCTGCTGTGGGCATATAGCTACCACAAATTGAATAAACATGTGCTTCTTCCAAATTTTATGATGAGGAATGGTGCTATGAAACGAGATAGTGTTTTGGTCACCTGTCAGCGGACTCTGTGTAGCGTGCTCGTGGTTCTAATATGGTATGGAGTTACTATCTGCTCTACACACTGCGCATGGGCTCAGCAGGCATCGCAAGCAAAGCCAGAGCTCGTTGTCCAGACAGGGCATTTCGGCGATGTTGTGGTTGTGAAATATAGCCCTAATGGTCAAATTATTGCAAGTGGAAGCGAAGATAACACCGTTAAGCTCTGGGACGTCACAACGGGCAAAGTTATCCGAACACTGGTTGCACACCGAGGATACATCACTGCGCTTGATTTCAGTGCATCAGGAGACCAACTCGTTACTGCTGCGAAAGATAACACTATTCGCATTTGGGATGTGCGCAAAGGAACAGAAATACGAACGCTACCAGGGCACTCATTTTATGCGTCATCAGTTGCATTTAGTCCAGCAAATAACATTATTGCAAGTTGTAGTATCGACAAAACAGTCAAGCTATGGGATGTGCGATTGGGAAAGGAAATTCCAACGCCTCTACGCGACCTCACAAAGCCACAGAACACAGTAGCGTTTAGTCCTGATGGGCAGACCCTTGCTGTAGGAGGGGACGATAATACTATTCGTTTATTCAATATTCAACAAAACA
>JANWZB010000138.1 GCA_025055035.1 Candidatus Kapaibacterium sp. | reverse complement strand
TGACCCTGTATACTGTCTTGTCCAACAGCGGAAAAGAATGGGACATGTACGAGAGATTCTAACGAACCAAACTCCAAGCGATTGCTATCTACCCTCACTGTATCTAGTCTGCGCGCTGACTCCAGTGCAGGAATGGCAGTACATTGATTCGACACTATACTCAGCACTTGTAAGCCTCGTGCCTGTACAAGACTTTCGGGCAATGCTCCAGACAAATTGTTGTTGTCAAGACGTAGCTCCCGTAGATGCCCGGCAAAGAAGTCTGGTATTTCTCCATTCAACATATTCTTTGCGAGGTTGAGCACCCGTATCCCTTGCCACTGTCGCACTGACCGCGGCACAGCACCAGATAACCCTGCATTCGATGCATAGAATTCTCTCAACAGTGTCAGGTTGCCCCATTCTTCGGGAATACTCCCATGAAATGTATTGTTACTTATATCCAGCACTTGTAGTGTTGGCACTTGTGCAACAAGCGCACGACCTTTCTGCTGCACTGTTGTCTGTATACCACCTGTTCCAAGCTCAGGTGGTAATACCCCAGAAAGCAGGTTATTATTTACTCGAAGTTCTACAAGACTTCGCATTCCACCAAGCTCACCCGGAAGCACTGAACTAAAGCGATTAAAACTTAGATTGACAGTTTCCAGTTGATGAAGATTTGCAATACAGCGCGGAATTTCGCCGCTGAGGTTATTATGGCTTACGTCCATGAAGCGTAAATGCTCATATCCGCAAAATACACCTGCAGGCAATGCACTATGAAAGCGATTATGGCTAAGGTTGATTCGCTCAAGTTTTTTCAGTGCTGCCAGAGTTTGTGGTATCTCTCCTTCGAGTTCATTATATGACAAGTCCAGCTCGCGCAATTCCGTCAATGTTGAAAGTATGGGAGGAATAGTTCCACGCAAACCTGCACGTGAAAGGCGCAATACTGTGATTCGATTGTCCGATGTTTCAACGTACAGGTTTCTACTACTACCTCCGAGTGCTGTAATAAGTGTATTAACAGCATTCATGTCCTCTTCCAGCGATACAGCGAATCTCAACCCCACAGCCGACGTAATACTGCCAAATGGGGTACTAAGGGTTATAGTACCTTGCACACGCTGAGAAGCTACTGTGCTAAGCACTGCTGTAATGCGTGTAGGCGAGTGAATGACAAAACTTGCTACTGGTATTCCTCCAATCATAATCCCCTGTACTGCGCTTAGATTAACACCATTGATGGTGATTTCCATTCCCGGCTGGACTTGCATCGGACTTACACTCGTCACGAACGGTTCACCAGCAGCAAGGAGTGGATTGATGATTGTGGCTGTGGTTATTGTCATTCCTCCGCCCAAAAATGTATAGGCAAGCTGACCAGCAGCAGGCAAGCGAATACTATCACTGATAGTACGCGCTGGCACAATTACAATAGCACGCGTGCTGTCTATGATACGCAATGTTGCTGCTGTACCACCAATCGTAACACCCGTCAGCAAGTGAAGATTTGTTCCTGTAAGCGTTATTTCGCCTCCGGGCTCCACGTTCAGTGGTACAATGGACGCAATGCGAGGCACACTTACAACGTGAAACGCATTTTCAAGCACAACACGATTAAATGCACCAAGCACATCGAGTGTTGTTGCTGCTGAGGATACCGTTCCATGTGTTCCGCTCAAGAGACCGGTTGTTGGAACAAATAGAACCATGTCTGATGCAGAGAACAGCGTCCATGTTGCTGTTGTCTCGCCTACGCTTGTTCGCAGCGAAATTGCTCGTATGAGCTCTAGATTCGCTCCCGTTACTCGCACTTGCCCTCCAAGAGCAACAATCGGGTCTCGGATATTACGTATAGATACTTGTCGTAACGGCTCAATACCGCCACCCAAAGACATGGAATCAGCATAGGAAAACAGGAGAGCACTGACTCCAGTACCGCTTTGTGTTCTCACTGTGATAGGCACTCGCACAGCGTCCGTCGTCGAGCGTGGCGGAATGATAACTGTCATCCGATTTGGAGCATTCACGGTGTATTGAGCATTCGAAGAACCCACAAGCACAGCGCGTACTCGTTCAAAATGCTGACCAAACACTGTAATTGTCTGTCCTGTTGTTGCACTCGCTGGCGTGAAGAACGTAATATTCGGCGGTGGTATCAAGATAAGAGCATTCGTTGAAACTGCCATCCCTCCTAATGTTGCAATTGTTACAATTGCATTTGCAGCATTGATTGGCACAGTTGTCTTGATGCTTGTACCATCCATACTCACTGTAAAGCGATTTGCTAGGATAGTAACTCCACCAATCATCACAGAAGCACCATGAAAATATGCACCATTGATGGTAATAGAATCACCAAAAGCAGCAGAGCTCGGTTCAGCGTTGGTAATTACCGGTGCTGGAACAAACGTAAAGACAGAATCACTCGCCGCACCACCGTTTGGTGAACCTATTTGTATGGGTCCAGTATTAACTGCTCCAACAGTTACAAGAATTGTTGTGGAAGAAAGAATGTGAAACTGGCCTACGTGTATTCCACCAATAGCAACAGCATTGACACCGGTCAGATTTTCTCCCCGTACTATAAGTTGTGTATGAGCTCCGCCAATACTTGGTGCAAATCCTGTAATAACCGGAGCAGCAGCACTTGGCGCAACCGATGAGAAGAAGCGTGGTTCGGTGATACGCGCCGAAGCGCCAACGAGCGATGTTCCTTGCGGGATTGTGAGAAGATTACTCGGAAGCGCATAATATGCACCTGTACGACTGGTACTCCATACTAGCGTATGAGCAGCAGCGAAGAGTGGCGAAGGACGAATAACACCCACACGTGCACCGATGAATGCCCCTGAGAATGGCTCAACCTGCCAGTACTCTGTTCCACTCAGTGCACCACGCACCCCGAGCCCAACACTTCCACCTGAACCCACATTAAATGCTTCAACAGCAACGACCGGGGCAACTGTACCGGTTGTAGCGTCGAACAGTGTGAGGGGTAAGTATGTTGTTCCTTTGCCAACGGGATAGAAATGATAACGAGCATCCGCTGGACTCACATTAGCTGATAGTTTCCTTGCAAACTTGCCATGCACAAACGAGGAAGCATATCC
Source organism: Candidatus Kapaibacterium sp. (assembly GCA_025055035.1). GTDB lineage: Bacteria > Bacteroidota > Ignavibacteria > Kapaibacteriales > UBA4661 > PH2015. The sequence continues at coordinate 3,773 of JANWZB010000138.1, read as the reverse complement.
TCCTTGAAGTGCACTATCAGCTGGATTGTCAAGAAGCAAAAGTTTCCCATGAGGCACTGCAATATTGCCACTCAATAAATCTAGGCGTGAGTGTATACACAGCGAATCACTGAGAGGTAACGTTGCCGACGGTCGCTGCATTGTCAGCCAGCCAATACGCTTGTGCTCAAAATTGACTGTACCAGTGATTACACCACTTCCTGTGAGCGTTAAGCGATGTGTTGGATTGGTTCTGAAGAATGATGAGTTGAATGCTATCGCTCCGCTAATGCTTAGATGGGTTGAATCTTTACCAAAATCAAGCGTCGCATTGTGCAGTTTTAGACCACCCTGTATTTGAATATGCTGGGCAGCAGCATTCGTATCTAAGCGCAGTGCGCCGTGTATTATTTCTAGAGATCCGGGCATAGCACAGGGAAACTCATTCACTGTCGCTATACGATTGTTCGGCTGCTGATACACAAGCTTAGCATGTTCTCCCAAATAAAACACCCCAGAAGGAGCAACAATCCTTGCTGAGTCGGTCAGTATAAGCGCTCCACCATCAGCAATGCGGTTCACACCATTTGCCGTCAGAACAGCACCTGAGCGTACGGAAATAGTGTCGTTGCCATTTGCCATAAGCAGTACTCCTGGAGCAAATGTCGCTGAACTGCTAAACACAGCATTTCTTCCACCAGCAACAATGAAAGACGTGCCGCCTGTTGCAAAGTCTGTGGCATCGGCTCCAGTGCCGTCTATTTCAGAATTCCAGCTTGTTGCAAGATGGGGAGGCAGACCGCCGCTTTTATAGTAAAAGACATTAGGTAGCAAGCCAAGCGCGAAGTAGTGATTCCCACCAGCAACAGGGCTGCCGCTTAGCACCATAGCACCCGATACACTTCCCCCAAGACCAGTGAATGATGTACTCAGTGCTGTACCACGTCCCACAACAGATGAGGGCAAAACTGTCGGTATAAGCCTACCCGCACCAACAAAGGCATTCGTCAGTGTTCCACTGATGAGAGTCGTCTGCCAATACTCTGTTGTGCTGGGTAGGATAAACAACGGACCCGGCATTGCGCCAGAACTTGTGTTAAACGCTTCGACTTGCACAACAACACTGTTACCAGTAACATTGAAGAGGCGGAACGGTAAGTACGTTGAGCCTTTACCAACAGGAAAATCAAATGTACCGCTACCAGATAGCATTGCAGGAAGCAGCACTCGACGAAGTTTACCATCAACGTATGTTGTCGCTGACCCTGTTGCAGTTAGCGTCCCCGCAACTTCAACGTAATTTGCTGCTCCACCAGTGCGAAGTATACCGTTACTCAAGGTTAGGTTCTGTGTAAGTAGATTCGTACCGCTCGTCATTTCAAAGACTGCACCCGAGCGATTCAGCGTGAAATGCTGAAATTGTACACCACCACTGTATGTACCGGTAATAGCACCTGAACCAACAATAGACATTTGCCCCAAGCCTGCTGCTGGTACTACTGAGCCAGCGCCAAACACAATCGGACCGCCCAGCACGAGACTGCTAGAGCCGATATTAACGGCGCCACCACTTGAGACGAATGTCCCGTTCACCGTTGCCACACCTGTTCCATTCAAACTCAGCGTTCCGCCTATAACAGAGAATGTTCCACCCGTCGGCACAGTAAGCTCTGCTGTACTGTTCATTCTCAATTCACCAGCAAGAAGCATTGTAGCACCATTGAGAGTTAGTGTTTCGCCAGCATTAGCATTTGCCGTGCCAGAGCCGTCCATGAGAAATGCCCCGAGAATTGTCTTCGAACCACCAAAATTGAACGAAGAAGCACCTGTACCAGTACGGGAAATCGTCAAGCTACCGTTGAATATTACTGGTATTTCGCGAACATTTGCTGTTCTGCCTGTAGTACTTGGATCAGTGTAGTGTAGTGTAGCAGTTGTACTTGCGTATGTTACGGGATTGGCTGAAGCAGGAGCTATATTTCCTGAACCCTGCAACGTTAGCTTTCCACCGCCATTAACTGCAAGCACACCATTATTCAGAATACTTTGCCCATCGTTTACTACAAGCGTTGAAGTATTGCTTACTTGAAAAGCAGATTGGTTCGCAATCATTATCGGTGCTGTAACTTGTGCCACTGCTGCTGGCGCGGGACCAGCACCGACAATGTACGTTGCACCAGCTATGCCAAGCCCCACAGGCTGGATAAGTGGAGATCCTGCAAGCTCCCAGTTTGCGAGCGTATTCGCACTCCCCGATGCAAACTTGAAATGAAATACTGAGGGATTGATAGTAAAGGCAATACTCGATGCTCCGGTCAGTACAGGAACACTTGTTGCGTTCAGCACCTGCCCCGTAAGAGGAATACTTGCACCAGAAAATGACAAAGTAGAAAATACCGCAACACCAGCCGCTGCTGCCACAGAACTCCCAGAATGTATATTCGAGTTCGACAGCGAAATCGTTCCAGTATAGTTTGCATCAACATTTCCTAGCGCATCAACAGCACGTATGGTTACCGGAGTAAGAACAGCAGCTTGCACAGAAGCTGGTGGTTGCACGCTAAACTGTAGTTGTGTCGCAGTAACAGCAAGACGGTTATTGTCTCCTGCCGTCGAACTTGGTCCTACCATCGGGAATGCAGCAAACTGTGAGCTACTCGCTGCTGGAGCAGCTGTGGCAGCACCAGCAGCAATGCTAAAGCTGACCTGTGTGTTATCAACCACCGTTGATTTAAACGTCACACGCACGTCGATATCCACACCATTAGGGTCGTCATCAGGAGCGACAACATTTGCAGCAATTGCTGGTGCGTTGAAGTTCTGTACGCTTGTACCATTTGGTACAGCAATAGACTGTAGCAGCGTTGTTCCACGAAAGAGAGCAACTTCATCGAGCACATTGTTTATATTATTGATGGTAAGCTGTAGTGATTGTAGGACTGTTGGCTTATTATCTGAATCGCCAATTAATACCCCTGCATCACGTACTTTGAGTCTCCATACAGCAATGCTATTGGAGTAGCTCATCGGTGCTTGGGCAGTTGTGTAGTCAATGTTTACTGGATACGTAAACGATGGATCTTGAATAATATCACTCGTGTTACACGATTCCACAACGATGTACGCAAACGCTCCTGAAGCATCATTTCCAAACGAAATATCTCCGACAGGACATGCATAATTCAACCCATTGACTATACTAATGTAGTACAGACCCGGTATTGTAGGAGCATTAAAATTACGTGTGTACGTTCCACCCACAGATCCCGATACATAGCTTACCATCGATCTATTCCCACAAACACCATTGTCCAAAAAATTATTTAAGCCGGGTAGACCTGTGTAAAACGATACAACACATCCTGGGCAATAGTATGGAGGAGGATCGGTAGTTCCACTGTAGTTTGCTGTAATTGTTAATGCTGCTCCCGGTGGTACACGCCGAGTATTTGGCTGGGTTATAGCAGTTCCGGCTCCAGTAATAGCAACGTCGGTTACCGTTAGCGTGCGCCCCGCAAGTGCTGTTACGAACGGCATTCCTGTGTAACCATGAGGAGCAGACGGATACGCCGTACAATCGTAGAACGAAACAGGAACAACAGTAAATGAAGAACTATTCGGAACAGGAACACTTGTTCCTATACTACTTGTCAGTGTCAGTTGTTCTGGACCAAGCTGATTAAACTTTAAACCAGTGAAACTTGCAATACCAATCGAGAACGCCTGCGTTGATGAGCCTCCTACCATATCGGGGCTTGTGAGCGTTGCACTTGCGACAGGCATGGTACCATAAT
>JANWZB010000137.1 GCA_025055035.1 Candidatus Kapaibacterium sp. | reverse complement strand
AACTTGGTATTATGCCAATTGTGCAGCCTGAATCGTTGAAAGAACCTTTATTTATTCAGGCGCTCGAGGAACTACAGCCAGATATTATTGTTGTTGTGGCATTTCGGATCGTACCGCGTTCAGTGTACACACTAGCACGGCTTGGAGCATTCAACGTTCATGCAAGTTTATTGCCGAAATATCGGGGTGCAGCACCAATCAACTGGGCAATTATCAACGGTGAGAAAGAAACAGGAGTAACATCGTTTCTTCTTGCTGACGCTGTGGATACCGGAGCGATACTAGCACAGCGGAGGGTTCCTATTGCCGATGCCATGACAGCAGGAGAACTGCACGATGTTCTTATGCCTGTTGCTGCCGATCTTGCCGTCGAGACATGCTCTATGCTCATTAGTGGGAATGCTTATCCTTTACCTCAGGATGATAGTCTTGCAACGCCAGCACCAAAGATATTTCGTGAGACATGTCGTATAGACTGGTCAAAGCCTACGTATGTAGTGCGCAATCATATTCATGGTGTCTCTCCACATCCGGGTGCTTGGACAATACTACCTGATGGAAAACTGCTCAAGGTCATCCGTTGCCGAATACATCAATCGTGCGAGCAGGGATTGCGCGCTGGAGAGTACTGCATAACAGACTATGCGTGGCTTGCTGGATGTAGCGATGGAGTTCTAGAGCTTGTAGAGATTCATCTCGAGGGGAAGCGTCGTATGCTTAGTCATGAGTATATTCGTGGTGTTCGGGGAGCACGTTCTGGTCAATTTCGTAGCGTAGCGATGTAGCGGCCAGGCAGCAGGTATGTTGATGTAGTTTTGCAGGCATGGAGCGCAGGAAGACTAGCCAACCACATAGGTGTAATGTTCACAAAATTTTTCTTAAATTGATAAAAACTCACTACCATATAATCTCTCTTCCCAAAATCGTATGGACATCGTGCATTGCCTTGCTCTTGCTTGTGCGATTGTGCTATCGGGTTGTTCAGCACATCGCGATGCTGATACGCAGAATAAGACACATTCTCATCAGGCAGAAAGTCTAACTCTCGAGCAGCCAGAGATTCCGATATCTGTGCAAGTGTATCAGCTGAAAAGTGTTCAAAAGTCTTCGGGGATTATGAAGCCTGATTTTTCGTGGATTGCCAATGGACAAGAAATAAAGTTCTCGGAATTTACAAAAGGCAAGGCTGTTTTCCTGAATTATTGGGCAACTTGGTGTCCGCCGTGTCGTAGAGAGATTCCAGACATTGTTGAGCTTGCGAAGGAGTATGGTGATAGAGTTGTGTTCATTGGCATCGCTTTGGAAAACGAAGATAAAGCATCGGAAGCAGAAAAGCTTGTCAAAGCATATGCCAGTAAAAGTAATATCAACTATATCAATCTTGTTGGCGATGCGAATCTTGTGGATATGCTTGCAAGCTTGTATGGTACTGTACAAGCGATTCCAACAACTTTCATTTTCAACAGAAGTGGACAGGTTGTCCAGCGCATCGATGGCTCAGCAGATAAGCAGGGCTTTCTCCAAGAATTACGAAAGGCTATTGAGTGAATAATACTCTTCGGGCGATGTAAATGAGATGATACCATGAAAAGCATAACATTCTGTCCCTATGAATTACTCTAGACTAGCAGTGGCTTTGTGCTGCCTTCTTATTCTTCCGGATTCTGCGTTGTTATCCCAAATATACACGCAAGACATTGTGCGATATTATGGGCATGGATTAACAAACTGGCAATCCTTGCACGACAGTGCAGCATATCACGGAATTGCTGTAAGACAGCAAGGTCTAACAATAGCAGTGCGTAGTGCTAATGCAGGAAGCGTGACGGTACGTGAAACTGTCAGTGTTCGCGCAAAAGAAGTTGCTCCCTTTCTCACATGTACTATAATGCTCAAACTTTCCCATGCCTCGTTGGAAAATGTTCGTGTGCGAATTCGGTCTAGTAAGGCACCAGTTTCCCGTAGTGAGGTATCAGACTGGCAACTCCTAGAGTTTGATACACATGCAGAAGATGAATTTTCAGGAAATGAAGAGCTATATCAACCGTCTGACACAGTATTGGTGCGTACCTACATGGGGGTGATACCAGCAGAAACGCAGTATCTTGAAGTTAAGCTCGAACTTATTCGTACTGCACAATATCCAGAACCCACAATACGAATGTACCGTTGCTTTATCTGCAATCCCGGTGCAACGCGCTCGTATAGCTTGTTACAGAAAGGCTTTTCTTCTATACAGAGTTCGAGATTCCCAAGGCCATTGTTTGTAACGCGTACAGAGTGGGGCTGCCCTTGGGGGCAAACAAGCGGACCGAATACACTAACTCCTACTGTGCCAACGCACTTGATTGTGCATCACTCGTTTATTCCGGGAAATAATATTACAGATTGGCCTGCTGCTGTCCGTAGCATATGGACATCGCATGTTCAAGGGAATGGATGGTCAGATATCGGATATAACTGGCTGATTGACCCGCAGGGTACTATTTATCAAGGCAGGGCATGGGTGAATGATACGATGGACAATACGCAAGGAGCACATTTTTGTGGTTTTAATCGGGCGACAATGGGAGTGTGTATGCTCGGTGATTTTACGTCTATTACCCCTACAGAAGCAGCACAGCGAAGCCTTGTACGCCTTTTGGCATATCGTGCATCAGCAAATGCTCTAGACCCTCGCGCTATTACCGTTCATACGGGTTCGAATCGTTCTCTTGCTACAATTTCTGGTCATCGCGATGGTTGTGCCACAGAGTGCCCAGGCGGTATGCTATATGCATTGTTGCCAACAATACGCCAGCGTGTGTATGCTTTATTGAATCCGCCCGCTATCCAAAACCCGAAAGTATCTGTACGTTCTGTAGATTCTGTCGTGTTGTCGGCACTAGTGCATCCAAATGGCTCTCGGACGGATGTGGTTGTTGAGTGGGATGATGCTCACACATCGCTACCGAACTTTCGCTATCGGCGCATGGTACATCAATTCTCTGCAGATGACAGTGCTACGGTTGTTTCGGCAGTATTGTCTGGATTATCTCCAAATACACAATACACGTATCGCTTTATTGCTTACAATTCTGATACATTATCTGCTACATTGCCTACAGTATTTGCTGTAACACCTACACATGTTGTGATAGAAAACAAGAGCGCTTTTCTGAGAATTGCACCGAATCCAAGTACTAGTGAATCTCGTATTGCGTTTTCATTACCTCAGCCTAGCTATGCTCGCCTTACTGTACGTGATGTGCGTGGACACGTTGTCGCACGGCTACTAGAACAAGAACTTGTCGGAGGAGAACATGAAATCACGTTTCGTGGAGAAAATATTGCAAGTGGCATGTATTATTGCTATCTTGAAGTATTCTACGGTTATCATTCCCAAGTAACAATGCGAACGATAAGCATCATACGATAGAGCAGCGCTAATTCTCGCCTTACTTTGTCAAAAAATTTGACGCAAGGAATGCATAGTTCATTCCCCGAAAAGTATGTACTTTGTTGATACACTTACCCATCACGCACTATCAGATGCAGGAGAGTATGCGCACAGGCGTATTCAACCAGTTATTTCCTCAACAAATGACGCATGGATTCTTGTAGCTGACGATGTAGAAGATAACGTGAATATTATACGAACAATACTTGAGTATAAGGGGTATCATGTACAAACCGCAATCAATAGAGAGCAAGTACTAGAGCAGGTGCGAAAGCATGCTCCAGACCTTATTCTGCTTGATATCCAAATGCCTCAAATAAGTGGCTTTGAAATATGCCGTGAACTGAAAGCGCATGAGCTGTACAATGCTATTCCTATTATTTTCCTCACAGCAAAGGCTGATAGCTGTGATGTCATAGATGGGTTCAAAGCTGGGGCTGTAGATTACATCGTCAAGCCGTTCAATGCAGTGGAACTTCTTGCTCGCGTGCACACGCATCTTGAACTGAAGCGTATGCGAGATCTCCTCGCAGCCAAAAACACATACCTAGAGGTCATGACACATGGGTTGAAAAAACTCAATAATGAGAAAAATGCTCTTATCGAGTTTGCTGCACACGACCTCAAAAGCCCGCTTTCAACTATCAAAGGAATTGCTGAATTTATTCGTCGGGAGTCGGAGCTGCCAGCAGAAACTATGCGAGCGATGCTTGCAAACATCATCAGAGCCGCTGATCGCATGTTTGCAATCATTCGAAACTTGCTCGATGTGAGCATTATTGAAGAAGGAAACTTACATTTTGATTGTTCACCTGTAGATGTTCACGAAGTACTGTTGAACATCGTAGATATGTATTCGCAGTATTCTTTGGGTGTAAAAAATCTAGAACTCCAGCTGACGGTCCCTGAGGGAATCTCAGCGGTGATACGGGGTAATGCAGATATTCTGACGCATGTTTTCGATAATCTTGTTTCTAATGCTTTGAAGTACGCTCCAGCAGGTACAGTGATAAGCATTTGTTTGTCGGTGTGCAATGGGTACGTATACTGCGAGATACATAATGAGGGAGAAGGTCTTACTGCTGATGTCTTGGATAATATATTTTCCAAACATGCGAAGCTCTCAGTACAGTCTTCAGCAGAAGATGTCTCTAGCGGACTTGGATTGTATATTGCTCAAAAATTAACCCACGCCATGCATGGTCGCATTACTTGTCGTTCCTTACCGGGTCAGGGTGTAACATTTGTGCTGGAGTTTCCAGTGCTAGAAATGTAGAAGGAAAAACCACTAGACGCTTGCCTGCGTCATGCGCTAGTACACAATAGTATGCAAGTTGTACGTCTCATCGCCGTTCTTCCATTCGCCTTAGGTGTATGTATTTTTATTCTTGGCGGCTTTCAACAATCACCGCAGTTTGACATGCGACCAGGTAACAAGGTTGTCGTAAAAGGTAATATGTTTGCTGCCGGAAGTGCTATGCTAAAAGAAGGAGAATCGTCATGGCTCAAGGACTTTGCGGAGTATTTGGTACAGCGACCATACTTATACATACACGTTACGGGGTATACTGATAATCAAGGAGACTCGGTTACAAATCAACGTCTGTCGGAAGCACGCGCTCGGAGCGTGCGGGATATACTTGTGAAGTATGGGGTAAATGCAGAACGCATTAAAACGTTCGGCAAGGGTGCTGAAGCTCCCGTTGCTGACAATACAACAGAAGAGGGGCGAGCTGCGAATCGTCGTGTAGAAATTATTGCGACTAGCCCATTTACTGAGCGTCCTCTAACTAGCAGAGAGGGAACACCACTGCCACCAGAAGGACGCATTACTGCGTTGCTTCCACCTGTGCGTTCGCTATCTCCATGGGAAGCAAATTGGAATTCTGCACGTCTTGGAGAACCTATTTACGAATATCACCGTCTAGAAACTGGAGCAAAAGCACGTGCCGAAATCACGTTCTCAAACAAACACCGAATCCAAATCGCTGAGCGTACACAGGTTATCGTGTACGGTCAGAATGCCTCTCCATTGCAAGGAAAGCCAAAAGAGCAGCTGCGCTTGGTTCAAGGCGGGTTGTGGTTAAATATCAAGTCAGTGCAGCAAGCAGAAGAGATGCGGATACGTACTGCTACTGGGGAATTTGCTCTTGACAAAACAAATGCAAAGATTGAAATAGATTCTACCGAACAAGCACTGCTGTCAGTACATAGAGGTACAGTGCGCTTACAGAGCCTCCAAGATTCACTACATCAGGAAATGAGGGTGCCAGAAAATTTTGGAATACGCATGCCAGCACACGCCATACCTGAAAAGCCTCGTCCACTTCCTCCTGTACCTATTCTCCTTGAGCCTTCAGCTGATTCGTTAATTGCAGGCGCAATAGTATTTGTTTGGAGGAAAATGTCTCCACGTATACGCTTTGAGCTCGACCAAACAATTGTCTTCGATAATCCTCGCTATGCAGCGGTTACTACGCAGGATTCTGCGCATGTGTATCTAGGCGAAGGGGTATGGTACGTGCGTCTTGCAGGAATTGATTCAATTGGCCTAGAAAGTAAAAGCAGAATCTATCGCCTTTATGTTGTGAATCTACCCGAGCCAGCGCGCTTTTATGTTTTAACTCTTTTCTTATTTGTGGGGGCAGTCAGTGTACTGTGGTGGGGAGAACTTACACACCAACGGTGTATGCGTTTGTGGGCGCTAGGATTTGTCATTGCAGGGTGTGCGGCGTTTGCTCTTCTACACTGGTGAAGGATAGATGAAGTGTTGCTTATCAGTATTCCGTAATCACAACGAGGGAGAGGAGGCAGCGAAAAACACTGATTTGTTCTTATCTAAGAATTTCTCGCCGCACAGGATATGTTGCGCGAAGATAATCAAATCCCTCAGCGTTGTTATTTTCAAGACAAGCAAGGAGCTGTGCACTGTCGGATTCAAGCTGACGCGATGCTCGTAGAGCCTCGAGAAGAGCTGTATGGTCAGTATAATCAAGTGGCTTTTGTATAGAAGTGCTTCTAAGCGCTTCTTCGAAAATGCGCCAGTCTATTGCTATTGGCTTATGAAGAACTTCCGCCATGTAATGTTCCAGTGCTCGTGCTATAGTAATAGAGCCATTAACTTTCCCCTCGAAGGAATATCCTGCAATGTGTGGTGTCGCGAGCAAGCATTGCCGTGCTAGGTAAGCGTTAATATAAGGCTCAGATTGCCATACGTCTATAGCAGCTGTGATTGCATGAGTCTCAAGAAGATTTTCGAGAGCACGCTCAACGATAATCCCTCCGCGTGAGGTGTGGATAACAAGGCTGTTCTGTGGCAAGGTATTCAGGATGTTTTCTCCCAGTAATCCTACTGTTTTATAAGTGCCGCCGACAGTGTAAGGTACATGATTAGTAAGAATATCAGACCGAGAAACAAGTTCTAGGAGAGTACAATGCTCGATATGTCGATCAAGATTGATACCGGAGTTCCAAAGAGGTGGGTCATTAACTATGACGTTAACTCCTAGGCGTAGAGCAAGCTCAGCAACACGACGACCTATGTGCCCATACCCAATAATACCGAGTGTTTTACCTCGTAATCCTTGACGCGTTGAAGACAAAA
>JANWZB010000136.1 GCA_025055035.1 Candidatus Kapaibacterium sp. | reverse complement strand
TAATCTACAAAACCTCGTGGTTGCAGGCAAGAACTTTTCTGTCAGCGTACAAACCCCTGCGAGTGTCAAATGACTGCTGCGAAGATATGCTGAAACTTCTGATTGGGTAGGGGAAATTTAAGTATCGCATATATTTATTCGGTATAGCACGCTAGAGCAGAATGTCTGATAGGCGTGCTGCTACACCTGCGCGTAACCAACGCCCCGGCAGAGGTAGTCCAATGAAGTCGAAGGCTGCTGCATTGAATAGATTGGTTGCTTCAGCAAATACTTCAAACCCAGAGATTACACAGCTCAATCGCACATCTACAAAGGCTCCTGTGAGTTGAGTATTCAAACGCTCCTCATACCGGAAACGCCACTGATTTGCAACAAGATGAAACCAGCGCATGTCCACAACGACACAGGCTTGATGACGGAGCTGGTCGAGTACGTATCGTGATTGTAATCCAGGTTCAACAGTGAATGTGGGGTCGAGATATGTGTAGCTTGCCTGAATATGCTCTACAAAAGGTAGAATATCGCGAGTGTTCAAGGCAATGTGAATATCGATGCCATAAGTAAGAGCAGCAGTGAGATTCTCTGCTTGCCACAGCGCTGTTGTGGAAGTACGCACGTAATCAATGAGCTGCGTTGCATAGCGTCGGAATACCGAAGCTTCGAAGTTTGCTATTCCCTCGCGCCAACGTCCCCCAAGTTCAAATGTCCATGCACGTTCGGGCTGCACTTGAGGGTTCCCACGAGTGACACGGTCGCTATAGTAGAGCTCTGTATAGCTTGGAATACGAAATGACTGTGCAGCAGAAGCATGAAGAGCAATGTTATCTGTAAGTTGCCAACCGATATCAGCACCCGGAGCAAAGTTCCAACCCCAATCACTATTGAAGAGCGCTGTTACTCCCAGCTCAAGTGTCATATTATCTATTGGTTTAATCTGGTGTTCAGCAAAAATGCTCCAGCGTGTGCGTTGGCGATTACCGAGATTTGTACTTTCTAACAGGTCGGCTGCATACTCTGAACCAAAAAGAGTAGCGCCAAACAACGAGAATATTGTCGTTTGTGCCTCAACGCTAAGCGTGTTTGATGTGTGAACATTACGATAAAATGCAGGATTCTCGCGGCGTAAAATGAAGTAATCTGTATTGCGCCGCCATGAAGCCACAACACGAGTTGGCATGCTGGCACGGAGGTCTGCTGTAATGTGTGCAAATAGCGTAGTTGTTTCTTCGTATTGTGTTGGAAATGTCAGTGCATAGAAGCCGTTCGCGCCAAACTTTTTATCGGTATAATTGACAGATGATTCGAGCGATACAATGTCGTTGCTCATGAGTTGGGTGCCGGCTGCAGCTGTGGTGATGGTAAAGTCTGTATTAGGACGATATCCGCTAGAGCGCCGATGTAGAAAAGAAGCTCGTGTACATAGCATTGAAGACTCGTCAAGGTGTAGTGGAGCGCCACCAGCAAGTGAGCCCTCGAGCAAATCAAATTCACCTATCGTTGCTTGCAACCGTGCAGTAGGCTTCCTATGGCGACGAGTAACAATGTTGATTGCGCCGTTAAAAGCATTCGGTCCATATTGGCGAGAACCCGGACCCTTGAGAACCTCAATACGCTCGATGTCATCAAGAGCAAGAGGAATGTTCATCGCATGATGACCTGTCTGTGGGTCAATCATTTTTATACCATCAATCATGATGAGCGTTTGCTCAAATGTTCCACCGCGAATGCTGATGTCTGCTTGCACACCAAAAATACCGCGTTGGCGGACATCAATTCCTGCAATGTTGCGCAGAACTTCTTCTACACTGCGTGCTGTAGAACGCTCGATATCTTGGCGGTGTATGACTACAAGAGTATGTCGCGGATTTTTCCCGTCATTTGGTAATCTGCTCCCCGTAACAGTAACCTCGCTAGGAAAACGGTAGCGCTTTGTTGAAGAGGCACTAGAAGAATCTTGGGAATATGCGGATAGCTTTCCAGCAAGGCAGAGTGTGAAAAAAATGCCCAGTAGTTTCGGATGTATCAGTGTCATCATACAGCTCCTAAACATTCTTCAAGTAGGATAAGTCTTTGGTTCATTCAGTTAGTGTATTACTCTGTGCTCTATGCGTGTGTTGCTTATTATGATTCTTGAGAGATGTTCTGAGAAATGCTAGCGTGTACTGAAGGTGCTGTGTCGTGAGCGTGAGTATCTGTTGTCAATTCTTCAGCAGAGTTGTCTACATGAGCATTCTGTGCACGTAGCGATGCTATGCGTTCGTCTCGATGCTTTGCTGCTAGTGCTCGTAGATTGCTAATTTTATCAACTTCATCAAGAATCTCTGCTCCGAGTAGAGTCTCCATCACATCTTCCATTGTAATAAGACCTTCAACACCTCCGTACTCATCGACAACAACAAATAAGTGCTGTCGGCGCTCAAGGAAATTTTGCAGTGCGCGGTCGAGGTCAATGTTTTCAGGAATGAAGTACACTTCGCGCGAGAGTTCTCGCAGCTGCAGGGTATGTTGTCGATTAATGAACGCCCACAGAACATCTTTCGTGAGGACGTAGCCAATTACGGAATCGATTGAGTCTGCTTCATATATCGGGAATCGTGAGTATTGCTGCAATTCTGGTAGCTTGATGGTTTCTTCGACTGTCATATCGCAAGAGCAAGAGAAAATAACCGTGCGAGGTGTCATGACGTCGGAAACGAGTACTTCGTTAAAGCGAACAAAATTCTTAAGCCGTTGGTATTCGCCTATGTCGAGCGAGCCTTCATCGTGAGCCGTTTCGAGGATTTCGTCGAGTTCTTCACGTACAACTTCGTCATCATCTTTTGTCGGTGGAGCAAATAGCAAGAAAAAGCGCTCGACAAGGGTTGTGATTGGCTGCATTCCGAACATGATGATGCGAAGAGAATGTGCTACGAAGCCGATGACGGAGTGTGCGTAGCGCTGTCCGAGCGCTCGAGGCAGCATACGCCCAAGCACGAGAAGCACAAGAGTGAGTACAATCGATACTGCTATTGCTCTAAAGGCATCAAAAGCAAATACTGCATATCCACCGATGCCAATACAGCCAAGTGTAGAGACAACAGTATCGATGAGAAATAGGGCAGAGCGTGGAGAGTTGCTATCGCGCTTGTACTCAAGCAGCTTTTCAGCTAGTGCGTGCCCTGATGCCGCACGCTCAGTCAGGATATGATGAGAGAGGTTATGAAAAGCAGCCGCAATAAATGAGATTATAGCAGTAACAGAAAAGGTCAGTAGTGCTATGATAGCAAGCTCAATCACAATAGCGACACGATGTGTTGAGATAAGACTCTAGAGTAAAATGAGGCTCAGTTGTGCTCTAAGAAAGGTATGAGGCGCTTGACGAAGAAAGATTATCGAAAGCTCGTCAAGCGCCTTCCATCTAGGCGCATAAGCCATCTAGGCGCATAAGTGCAAATGAGAGTAACTAAAGAGTAATGTCGAGCTGTGCAAGCTTCTGTTGAACTTCTTCTGGAGAAGTCTCGCCCTTTAGGGATTTGCTCAGCATTTCCGAAAGTAAATCAACACGTTTTTGTGCAACACTCAGCGAGGAAAGGAGCTTAACTTTAGCAATAAGCAGTTTGTCTTCGATAGGTTTTGAGAGGAAATCATCAGCGCCAGATTCAATAGCCTTGACTTGGTTTGAAACGTCATTCAGCGCTGTAACGATAACAACAGGTATCTTTGCGGTTTTGGGGTCAGCTTTCAAACGCTTCACAGTCTCGTATCCGTCTAGGCGCGGCATCATAACATCGAGGACAATTGCATCAGGCATTTCTTCTTGAACTTTTTCGAGACATTCTACACCATCATATGCTTCCTTGACGTTATATCCTGCCGGAGTCAAATAGCGGTTGAGCAGTTTCGTTGTAATCTTATTATCATCTACAACAAGCGCTAGTGGCTTCATAAGCTGTCCACAAAGAATGGAATGAAAAAATGATTTTGTGTTGTTCCTTTGCAAAAGCCGTGGATTCTTGCTTTGCTCGCAGTGGAGGCACAATATACAAAAAAAATGCAATCATGCAGAGAAATTTTCCATGAAATTTCCTCTGCACAACGGTGCTGAGTGGTGGCGTAGTGTTATGCTTGTGTGTTGTTGTCTTTTGCTTGTCGCTTCATGATTGCTACAGGAACAATGATACAATATGCAATCACGAGCAGCACTGGAGCAACAACAATAGCTAAAGGGTTTGCCCATCGCTCTAAATAGAGATTGGGATCTGATGTAATACCCGTTGCCATCAGTCCATATCCTACAACGATAACACCAAGAGCTATACCAAAATACACAAGATTGGTGCGCGTAAGAGGAAAGTTCCATGTATTGCGAGCAGAGCGCTGCTGCTTACGAGTAGTACTCGTTCTTTTTCTTGCCATAGCTGAGTAGAGAAGATTGAGAAACTAGGAGAGGTTTCATGAATTTAGTGTCCGGACTACCTATGTCTGTTGCAGAATGTTGAAGGTATTATTCCCCAAAAAGTTTGAGGATAGATAGTAGAAAAAACGCTCTTGATACGTACAATCAAGAGCGTCGTTATAGGAGAGCCACTTGTCGGATTTGAACCAACGACCGACGGTTTACAAAACCGTTGCTCTACCGCTGAGCTAAAGTGGCTTGCTATGTACACAAGAATAGTGTATAAAAGTTGATGGGCTACAAATATAGTAGCTCTTCCTAAGAAAATCAAGCATTTTTTACGGAAAGATGTGATTATCGTTGTGCTAGTATACTGCGCTCGATACTTTCGTAATATAACCCGCAGTATGTCGTCTAGGTTATAAATGGTACATAGGGAATTACCCGCAATAAGTAAGTATGTTTGTGATGTGCCTGAATATTCAACAAGCGTAGGGTGGTGTATAGATGAAATATGAATATCTACTGTTCAACCTTATTGTCCTTGCTGGTCCTCTGGCATACAGCTTTGAACGAACTCTTCACTTTCGTCAATACTGGCGCGCTGCTTTCCCCAGCATAGCAGTGTCTCTTGTTGTCTATGTACTTTGGGATGCTGCTGTGACAAATCGGCACTGGTACTTTAACCCAGCATACATGATGGATATACGCATACTCAAACTTCCGATAGAAGAATGGCTATTCTTTGTTACTGTTCCTTATGCTTGCCTGTTTGTGCGCGAAGCACTGAAGCTTGTTGTGAGTAACCGTATGGTGCAAAACTTGGAATTTGTGCGTATAGGGATGTTTATGCTCTTGCCGATTGGCATTGCTGTATTTCAAATAGGCAAAGAATATACGGGTCTCGTTCTTATAGCTTTTGGGATTGTTGCACTACTGGACAGGCAATTGCAGACACATACTTTCCTACAAACCCGTACCTACATTTTCTTGGCAAGTGTTATTGGCTTTACGTGTATCTTCAATATGTATCTCACTGCGCGACCCCTTCTCATCTATGCTGCAGAGTATCAGCTTGGTTGTAGAATTATCACGATTCCTGTGGAAGATTTTGGCTATGGTGTAACACACATCGCTCTCTGCAATGTCCTGTATGAATACTGCAAGCTGCGTATGGGAGTTGATGCGAAAAAATGATAAAGCCTTATGCAGCGAACACTATATCATGTAGCGGTGGTGTGTTAGCGCTTCATTGCTTGTGCTTGTTCAACGATAAATATCCACCAAGGCTTGCTGTAATCAACTTTCTGAGGGGGAATAACAATAGCTTCTTTGGAGATATCAAAGAGCTTCCAGAAATTCTTCTTGTACGTACCGTCATAAATTTCAAAAGATTTTGAGCGCTCATGTTCCTCGAGGTACTTTTTGTATGCCCCTATTGGCTCAAGGGGATTGGCTTGCTTCATAACAACCGTGCCACCGTACTGCTTATACAGAGCCTGGTCGAATTTCCATATTTGAATTGTGCGTTGTGCCATCTCGCGTTCCTGCTGAGTAGGCTCTGGCATTGGCTTACTGAGCTGTTCAAGGGCTTGCTGAACTTGCTTTTTTAGTGCCTGAGCTTGCTGCTGCTGTTCAGCACTCAGTTTGCCGCTTTGGAGCTGTTCCTGAAGCTGCTGCAAGCTCGACTGTAGTTGCTGCTTTTGCAGTTCCCGTGCCTTTCGTGCATACTCGAAGAACGTTGTAACTTCGCTAGCACTAGCGGTGATGTTTTTCTCCTTGAAGAATTGTTGCTGAAGAGAATCCCAGATAAGCGCTGCCATTTTGGCGTATCGTGCCTCCGTAAGCCACTGGTTATACTGCCCCTTGAGCACTGCTTTTGCTTGCTTCTTTGTTGATTCATCGGGTTCAAGATGTGAAGCTAGAATGGTTTGCTGCAGAACACGTGCAATTGGCTTTTCGGAAGCGGACGCCTTCGCTTGTGCGTACAAGCTTGCAGTGATGAACACAAGCGCTATAGAATGGTGTAAAAACGATTTCAAGAGAACTACTCCTTGAACAGGGGTCAAAAATGTGACAATACAGAGCAAAATAGCCAAAAGAATCTACACAGCAAAGTGTTTATAGGCTCTAAGTGATTGCAGTAGAAAATTGACCTACGCAAGAATAAGCGAGGGTAATACACAGCACGTAGGAACAAGATTTTTGATTTCGCTTCCGTGAGAATTTTGTATATCTTTGAAGTCCGCTCTTTAGATAAGCGTGCAAAACGTATTGTCTCCAGTATCATATTTATCCCAATTCTTGACAAAGCAGCTATGGTAAGTAATGAGCGCATCATTTCCGTTACTATGGAAGACGAGATGCGCACCTCGTATCTTGACTATTCCATGTCAGTTATTGTATCGCGTGCATTGCCTGATGTGCGCGACGGTTTAAAGCCTGTCCATCGGCGCATTTTGTATGGTATGGCAGAGCTTGGGCTAGCATCGAATCGTCCGTACAAAAAATCTGCCCGAATTGTTGGGGAAGTATTGGGGAAATATCATCCCCATGGCGATGCTTCGGTTTATGAGGCAATGGTACGGCTTGCTCAGCCTTGGTCTATGCGGTATCCTCTTGTGGATGGGCAAGGAAATTTTGGCTCGATGGACGGAGATGCTCCGGCAGC
>JANWZB010000135.1 GCA_025055035.1 Candidatus Kapaibacterium sp. | reverse complement strand
GAACGTGTGCGTTCGGTAAGCGATAAGCGACTATCTATTGCACGCATTACCCATAAAGGACTTGCATTGCTTGATGAAACAAGCCTGCGATGTAATGCAATATGGGATGATGTAGAATGCAGAATTAGTCGTGCCGAAAGCATGATGCTCGCCGAAATCTGTGCAAAACTTTCGTCTGGTTACTCCAAAACAATTCGTGTTGATGTATGATATAATCCTTTCTATCCCCAGCTAAGAAATAGTGTTGCAACAAACTTCTTGTTTTGTCGTCTATTGCCGATAGAGAAAGTTCAACGCTGTACGTTTTGCGAGGATAAAGCGATGAAATCGTACATGGTTACAGTTGCTCTTGGAGACTTTACAGAAGATTTTCTCAGCCGTATCCCACTACAACGAGTGCAGATGAGTGTACTTATGCAGAGTAATCGTCTTGTAACATATGCCCTATCAATGGATAGGCAGACGCTGTGGATGATAATAAACGCCGAGAATGAGCGTGAAATTGAGAGTATCGTTACAGCAATGCCACTGCATAAGTACATGCACATAGAAGAAATCCGCGAGCTTATGGTTCATGAGCGCGCTGTCCCACGCCAAAGCATTCCACTACCAGCGTTTTCACTAAATTAACGCTTCGTCGTTTACACTAGCAATGAAGCATTAGGTAATAGCATCACAGAAACTTTAGTTTATTCAACATTAGTTTATTCAACATATACTAAGAACGTACTATGCCAACGACAATCACTATTAGGAACAACGGTTCTATTCGTGTTGAAGGAGATTTTCAGCTGCTTGATGGCTCAGGAAACCCCTTCGATCTGCAGGGAAAAACAGTCATCGCATTATGTCGTTGTGGTGCAAGTGCTAACAAACCATTCTGCGATGGCGCACACAAAGCATGTGGATTTACATCGGAGGTGTCTGCGGTGCAACGTCAACAATAGACTCTTGGCAGAGGTATCAAGGTTATCAAAGTAAAACGTGCTTGGTGGAAAACTTCTACGACACAGGTTCATATGACAGATTCATATGAAGGTGAGCTAGCATGATTGTATCTATGATAGCTGCAGTTGCATCAAGAAATTATGTTATTGGTGATGCAGACATGCTCCCCTGGCACATGCCAGCAGACATGCAGTACTTTCACAACACAACATGCGGCCATCACGTTATTATGGGAAGAAAGTCGTTTGAAGATATAGGTAAGCCTCTACAACAACGTACAAATATTGTTGTTACACGTCGTAAAGTATATTCTGCAGAAGATATTCTTATCTGCTGTAGTCTGCAAGAAGCAATACTAGTAGCGCAGCATAGTGGAGATGATGAAGCATTTATTATAGGCGGAGCGCAGCTGTTTGCTGAAGGATTAGATATCGCTGACCGTATCTATATAACCTGGATTCAGGCTGATGTCGAGGGCGATATATATTTCCCATGTTTTTCTTTGGAACAATGGTGCGAGGTAAGCCACCGAGACTTCCTGCCCGATCCTCATAATCCCTATGCATACTCGTTCAGTGTGTTTGAACGAAGAGCGTCAAATTAGCGAATAATTGAAAAGCGAACGGTTGCTATGCGGTGAATAATATGAGAGTCACTTATCGTGTACAGACGGCAGAGGTAGGTACCTGTTGGAAGATGCTCTAGATTGATGTCAAAGCGGTGGTGGCCTGATGACCGATAGCCTATACTGGTGCTGTGCACGCACTGTCCCAGCATGTTCCATAGTTCAAGATGAACATTACCTCCGCTTGGCATTGTGTATGATAGTGTAGCCTTTCCTGACGCTATTGGATTTGGGGTAAGTGTTACTTCGAGAGGATTGTATGATGTGTGTGCAGAAAGAGCAATGTTTTGTACGGGAGCACACTGGTCATCTTCAAGTTCGGGAATAGCAGTAACGATTGCTTGGTCAATAGGCCATGGTCCGGGGGTGATATTGTAAAAGTAGATTGCACGTGTACGACGCGAGCGACGTTCAATGTTGTCAATAAAACGAATGTGGATAGGGTCATTGACTTTCATACCGGGAATATTGTTTTCTGCATCTTCGCCCCAGACAGTCAGGACGGCGTTATTTCCTGTCCATACAATCGAACCAACACACTCGCATTTGCTGTTAAATGCACCTAGTTCTCCACTGAGTGAAGCTAATTCCGCGTTTCCTTTCTCGCTTGTAGGCAAGCCAGCAAAGGCAAATAGTGTACGAGGCTCAATAACAATCGAAGCATTAATATTAGTATTGACATTTCTTGGACGCACGAACAAACGCGGTGTTGCAAAAGGAGGTCCTACGAAGACACGAAATGACGCGGTAGTTGTGCCACCACGATTATCGGTGGCAATGACGGATACCATAGTATTCCCTTCTGAGAGAGCATCGAGTAGTAGCGTGTTTTGGCGAATGCGTGTGCGTAGCAGCGTTTGGTCTTCAATGATTGTCACTAGGGCAAGCGTATCACCGTCGGGGTCAGAAAAGACGGCTCCCAACGGGATAGGTGTAGTGGAAGCAGTAATAATACTAACATCGTTGATAGGAACAGCTACAAAAGGCGAGCGATTCAATGCTTTTGCAGCTTGGCTCACAAAATTTTGATTGCGTGCAGAATTACCGCCAATAATGGAGGCTTGGAGAGTAGGCGGAGTGAAAACATATCCGGATAGAGAAGGCGTTAGGGTGTATGTACCATTCGGTACTCCACGAAGAGTGTAGTGCCCGTTCTCATCAGTTTGCGTGCTTCGTGTTCCGTCGCTGATAGTAACACCTCGAAGACCTTGCTCACGCCCTCTGTCATCAAACGTACTAACCCGACCACTGATGGATGAAAGCTGAAGTACTGTTGTTGTAGAGGTGACACGAAAATCCATTCCTCCAAGGGCAAGTTGATCAAGGCGTGTAACAATAAGCCGATTCAATGGGGTAAAGATTGTATTATCCTGGCTTGGGAAAACGTTCCACCGGCTTCCGGGATATTGTCCCGGAACTTGCATTGAGTATCGACCAAGTGCGTCGGTACGAGCACTGACGCCATTCGCTGAACCACTTACTCGCATCAGCACACCTACCACCGGCTCTCCTAGGACAGTTTGCACTCGGCCGGATATGAGAATAGGTACCATTGTAACGGTGAAATTCACATCAAAGCCAGCATCACGTGGCATAGTGACTTCAATGATAGATGGCGTAAATACATGATTAGGTGACTGAAGCGAAATTCTAAATATTCCTGAGGTGATACCTTGTTCGATTCTGTACCGCCCATCAGGCGCAAGAGATACCCGTACTTGTCGTGTAATAGGAATAATGCTGTTTGCATTAGTAATAATTGCTGTTACAACAGTAGTCTCTGCAAGGGGTGAGCGGTCAGGGTACAAAATTCGTCCATGCAAAGGAAATTCTGGGTCAGGAGCGCGTACTGCAGTAATAGTGCCAAGCGATATATCGTTTTGCAAGATTCCTAGTGCTAGCACACTATCAAATGCTTGACCATCATTGCTAACAAATGTGAAGTCCTTAAGTGTGATAACTAGCTGCACGGGAGTAGCAATATAGCGGAACGCTTCAACGCTAAATGCAAAGTTTCCCTCGTTGTCAGTAAGGGTGTCGGCAATACGCTGTCTGCTGAATGCCTGCTCTATACGAACGGGAACTTGCTGCAAAGGAATGACAAGAGTTCCATTTGTTGTAATGATGCGTCCGCGTATCGAAAGGCGTCGAAATCCTATAAGTACAGTACCTATATCAACATTTGCATCGGTAACACCAACAAGACGAACACTTGGTGTAATAGTAAAGATTAGCTGTGTGCCTTGTGAATACTGAAATGAAAGCCGAAAGATACCGTTCGTTACTGATACGATAAATTCTTCACCACTGGAGCTAACCGATGCGGAGGTGAAGATTGTACCGATAACGCTACCAGTGGTAGAAAGGCGTTCAATTCTAACGAGCATTGAGCCGGTAATCGGTGGCTCAGTGCTTTGTGTTGTGGAACGCACAATGCCGCGAATGCGATACTCTGGCTCGAACGCGCGAAATGTTGGTGATGTTGATACGATACCACTGCTATCAACGGTGACAGAAAAAAAACGCGGCGCGAAGGCGAAATTTGCGCGCAGTGTGGATGTTGTTGGGGTGAGAGTGTATGTACTAGCTGTGGATACAGTCAAAGCGAATTGACCCAAAGAATCTACGGGTGCAATAAGACGAGCGTCGCGGCTTGTGATAAGCACTGAGGCAAACGGAAATGGAACAGAGCGCCCTGCTTCGGTGCGTAGCAGCTGACCACTAATTTGCGGTAGTGCAGGAACGAACGTTAGTGCTAGTTCTGCTTGAGCGTCTGTGGAGACGGTTACTATTGTTGTTTGCGGAAGAGTTGTTGCGGGTGGTTGTGCAATGCGCACGGAATACGTGCCGAGCGTTACACCTCTAGAAAGGAACGAACCATCAGGCGATGTGAAAACAGTAAAGAATGTGGCATCTGTAGTACTAGTAAAGCGGATTGGAACATTCCCTAACATGCCAGTCAGTGTGGAAACAGTAGATGCTAGAATCAGTCTTCCCCGGATTACTCCAGTATTCTGCTGAGCGTAAAGCGCTGATGGACCCAGTAGCAGAGCAGCACACATGGTTATGAGAAACACATTGTTCAACAATTTACGCGCGCTATAGCGCAGTACCAAAGAAGGGACGAGATATTTCATAGCGTGAGCGTGTGTTATGTACAGTAATCTAAATACTTTCCCTCGTGATTACTACACAACCTTCTTGCGAGCTAATCGAATACAGTGCAAGGAAACGAGAACGCGTACCGGCGGCTTGCATAGGCTAGGCAACATTGCCAAAATATACTCAAGCGAATATCTGAAAAAAAACTCTGCAAACAAAGTCCCTGAAAGTATGAATCTTTCATGACCAAAAGTCATATCTGTTTGGCATACATATCTTTTCTTTGGAAGACGTATGCTAGTCCATATAGCAGCATTTTCAATATCAAGCTACTCTAGATTGCATTGTGGTGTTTAATGCAGACTCGACAAGCTGTAGCACTTTGACAGTGATACTGTCGCACACTGCATAACCTTCAGGAGAAAGTCGCACAATCTCTGGTGTATCGATGACAAGTCCAACATGTGTCCATTCTGGTAAAACACTAGAGAGAGCGTCGGAAATGTCTATGTGAAAGTCTTGATAGAATGCTTGCTTGCGTATGCCTTGTGAGCGCAGTTCTAGGAATACGCGCTCAACCATACGATCATAAAGCGATAAGACTTCGTAATTTGCTATGGGAAGTACACAAGCACGAACGCTATCGGTATAGCGTTTAAGACCGCGAATATTCCAGTAGCGTATAAACCCCTTCTCTGTATAAATGTATCCATGCGCCGAAGGACCGAAACTCACATATTCCTGACCGTGCCAGTATACACAATTATGGCGGCATATCTTGCCTTGCTGTGCAAAATTTGACACTTCATAGTGCTCATATCCATGTGCTGTGAGCGTGTGTATTGTCCATCGGTAGAGTGCTGCCTCGTGTTTTTCATCTTGGGGACGTACCTGACCGCGCTTGTATAAAGAGTATAGTGGTGTTCCGTGCTCAAAAATAAGACTATATGCAGAGATATGCTCCACACCTAGGCTGATAGCATATTCCACGTTCTTTTGCCATCGGTCAAACGGTTGGTATGGAAGGGAAAACATGAGGTCGATATTTAGATTTTCAAATCCTGCTTCGCGACTCATATTAAGAGCATCGAGAGCCTGTACCCCAGAATGAATGCGACTTAAAAACACAAGGTCTTCATCGAAGAATGACTGTACACCATAGCTAAGGCGGTTGATTCCAAGAGCGCGATATGCATTGAGCAATGCACGTGTAACGGTACCGGGGTTGCACTCCATTGTCCACTCTGCATTGTCTGCGAAGGAAAAGTGCTTATGCAGACATGAAATGATTGCATCAAGCTGATGTGCTGAAAGCAGCGAAGGTGTTCCACCGCCAAAGAAAACTGTATTGTAATGCTTTTGATGCTGAGAAAGGAAACAAGCGCGTAGAGCGATCTCTTGCTGTAGTGTTTGTACAAAATCTGCAATGTGGTCTGTTGTTTCTACTGAGTAGAAGTCGCAGTATATGCACTTTTTTTCACAGAACGGTATGTGGAGATATAAACCCAGCATACGCATGCAAGTTATGCGCCAACAAGATGATATGCAATCGTTAGGAGCTTGTCTTCGGCAAAATGATCTGCTTGGAGTTGCATACCAATCGGTAGTCCATCGGAGCTCATGCCAGCAGGAACGCTTATTCCCGGCACACCTGCAAGATTGGCAGAAACAGTGAAAATGTCGGCTAGATACATAGCAAGCGGGTCAGAGGACTTTTCGCCAAGTTTGAATGGTGGTGTAGGAGATGTAGGTGTGAGAAAAATATCTGCACTACGAAACATGTCTTTGTAGTCGTTATAAATGAGACGCCGTGCCTTCAGTGCTTTAGTGTAATAGGCGTCATAGTATCCCGACGATAGAACGTAGTTACCAAGCATAATGCGCCGCTTTACTTCTGTGCCGAACCCAAATGAGCGTGTTGCTGTGACAACATCGCCATCAGCACCAACTTTTCGTATTCCATACCGCACTCCATCGTAGCGTGCAAGGTTCGATGATGCTTCAGCAGTAGCGACAATATAATAGGCAGGAATAACAGCTGTCATATATCTCATTGCATGGGTAATGATTTGTGCGCCGAGAGCTTGCAACCGCTGAAGTGTTAGATGATACACACGCAAGACGTCCTTGTCGCAACCAGCAAGCTGTTCTTCGGGTAGTACTGCTACAGTAAACCTTTTATCAAGAGGTTTCTTGAGCTTCGAAGCTGTAGGAGCTGGTGGGTAGTGTGCGCTTGTTGCATCGCGTTCATCAAATCCATGAATAGCATCGTATAGAAGTGCTACGTCTTCAACGGTATGACCAAGTGTACCAATCTGGTCAAGCGATGAGCCATACGCTATAAGCCCATAGCGCGAGATGCGCCCATACGTTGGCTTAAAACCAACGATGCCACAAAATGCAGCTGGCAGACGGACAGAGCCGCCTGTATCTGAGCCAAGAGCTGTATGACACATTCCTGCTGCCACTGCTGCTGCAGAGCCGCCTGATGAGCCGCCGGGTACATAGTCAGTATTGACAGGGTTGCGAACTGCGCCAAATGCTGAGTTCT
>JANWZB010000134.1 GCA_025055035.1 Candidatus Kapaibacterium sp. | reverse complement strand
ATATGGACGGTTAACAAAACTTGATGTTGCTGGTCTGACAAGTCGTGGGGGCACGATTCTCGGGACAACGCGTGTACCCGAACTTGCTACCGATACCGACCTTCAAGAGACCCTTGCACGCAACCTTCATGATAATGGCTTTAACTATCTGTTCGTTTGTGGTGGGAATGGCAGTCTGAAAGCATCGAACGCCTTGAATACTATCGCGCGACGAGAAAATCTGCGCACCAAGTTTCTTGTAGCACCCGGCTCTATAGATAATGACGTGTGCAATACTCTTGGATCTTCCATCGGCTTCTACAGTGCTCTCGACAAGAGCTTAGATATGCTTGAATGGATACGCGATACTGCAAGTTCACACAGGCGTGTGTACCTTGTGCGTTCTATGGGACGGAAATCTGCATATCTAGCGCTCTACTCAGCTATTGCTTCTGGCGCTGAATACGTTATTACTCCCAATGAAATCGTAGACTATGAGTACGTTGCAACACTCATTGCTGAACGCGACAGGGACACGCGCATTATCGTGAGCGAATCATATCCGATGACCCTCGACGAAATTCGCTTGACACTCGAAAAGATTTTTGCCCAGCGGGGTATTAAGCGCGAAATACGTGCAGTGGATATGGGCTACTTCCAACGGGGTGGGAAGACATCTGTCACGGATATTCTGCGTGCAAGTTGGATTAGTTACCGCATGGTACTTGATGCCTTCAAAAATTGCGACAGCGGCTTTTACACGGCCTACTATACAGGTCATTCACCACCACCAGTACCACTTGAAGAGGCAGCAGCCGACGAAGCAAGCTACGAAAGTATTCCAAAAGAGTTCATAGATTTTATGCTTGCACTCCGCTAAGTATAGGTGCACAGCAAGAACGCAGTATGAGTATCCCCGTGTATGAGTGCATTGCAGTTCTCTGCCAAATGTGTACACTATACCTGCATGTGTTCTATGAGTATTCTCACTCCCGACCTGCTGATACTTGCCTATCAGCAGGGATACTTTCCTATGGCAGAACCAGACGGCGAAATGTATTGGCATTCTCCCGACCCGCGCGCTATTATTCCCCTCGATGGTGTACGCATATCACGTTCTCTGCGCAAAACGCTTGCCAAAAATATCTACGATATTCGCATTAACACTGCTTTTCATGACGTCATTACTGGCTGTGCAGATCGTGAGGAGACGTGGATTTCTGCAGAAATCATTGATGTATACACAGAGCTTCACGAGCGTGGTTTTGCGCACTCCGTCGAGGCATGGCATCAAGGAGCACTCGTCGGTGGCTTGTATGGTGTTGCTATTGGTGGGGCATTCTTTGGAGAATCAATGTTTTCTCGTATGCCCGACAGTTCTAAGGTAGCATTTGTACATCTTGTTGAGCATCTACGCAGCCGCCGATTTATTCTGCTTGATTCGCAGTACCTCAATCCTCACATTCAACGCCTTGGTGGCATTGAAATACCACGCAGCGAGTATATGCGTCGTTTAGGTATTGCTATCAATATCCCTTGCTCTTTTCTCTGAAAGCAATTTTCCCACCCTCAGCATCATATCTAGTGGTATATGCAACGAACAGCTCTCATCATGGCAGGCGGTTCAGGGGAGCGCTTCTGGCCTCTTTCTCGCCGCACCAAGCCCAAGCAGTTGCTGAATCTCATTTCCCCGGACAAAACAATGCTCGATGAAGCAATAGAACGTATTGCACCCCTCATTTCTCCTGACCATATCTTCATTATCACCAATGAGGCGCTTCAGCCGATCATGCGCGAGCACCTCTCATTGCTTCCCCCAGCAAATATTATCGCAGAACCACTGAAACGCAATACTGCACCCTGCATTGCCTTAGGATCAGCCTTTATTGCAGAGCGCTATCCATCGCTTAAGCCTCATGAAATCTCCATTGCCGTTTTAACGGCAGACCACTTCATTGAAAGCCCTGAACGCTTCCGTGCTGCCGTTGATGCTGCATTGACTCATGCTGAAAAAACAGGTGATATTGTAACATTTGGCATACGCCCCACGCGCCCAGCTACGGGATACGGGTACATTGAAGTTGCTGCTTCCTACGCTAGTGCTGCAATACATCCCCTCGAGGCTATTCCCGTTGCAAGCTTTCACGAAAAGCCAAGCCTAGAAACAGCACAAGAATTTCTTCGGCAGGGGCGTTTTTTCTGGAATAGCGGAATGTTCTTTTGGCGTTTGGATACCATCATTAGTGGCTTAGAACGCCATCTTCCTGATGTTGGACGAAAAATTCGAGACCTTCGTGCTGTACTCACACACACAACGCAGCACATCATGTCAGCATCTCCTCCCGGCACCTATGACATTTTCAAATCTATGCCTGATATTTCTATCGACTATGGGCTTATGGAACGGGCACACCACGTCGCTGTTGTATGCGCAGATTTTGGTTGGGACGATGTCGGTTCATGGGATGCTCTGGAGCGTGTGTACGAGCCAGACGAAGCAGGTAATATCAATGTCGGTGGGTCGCTGCTGTTGGACAGTAAAAACTGTATTGTAATGAACAGTGTTGGTGATGACGTATTATCAGTTGCCGCTATTGGTGTCGAAAATCTCGTTATTGTTGCGACCAAGGATGGTATTTTGGTCTGTCCTAAAGATAGAGTACAAGATGTCCGCAGAGTTGTTTCTGCCCTTCGCGAACAAAGTGGAGAAAAATTTGTCTAACGAAATTTCTCATAAAGCACTAAATTACAATTCCAATAGTTTTCACACTGTTATTCTGTTTTCATGCATCATTGCCTCTATTCACCACGCAATAAGTACCACGCCGCTACGCCTACGATACTAGCTCACACTCCATGATACCATGCTATGCGGCATACCTGTTGTAATGTTATTGTTTGCATTGCCATCCACTATGCTGATTGCCACCGATGTACAAGTTTCCTTTCTTGAGCGCCTCTCTACTCCAACACCCATAGTAACAGATGGCTCGATTGCTGCTGAGCTCGCCGAACGCGGCTTGACAGAGTTCCCACCATGCTTGTACACTATCAAGCAATCCGTTCTTATTGAGGACATTCATCGTGCGTTTCTCGATGCTGGTGCAGAACTCTTGCAAAGTAACACTGAACACGCTAATCGGCTTACACTAGAGCGCTATGGTCTAGCAGACAAAGTCTATGAACTGAACCGTACAGGCGTGTGGATTGCACGCTATGCTGCTCAACGGAGAGCTTTCGTAGCAGGTGTTGTTGGTCCAGTCGGGAAATTTCTTGCTCCCCTCGGGCCACTTTCCACTAACGACGTACGCGACGCATTTATCCAGCAAATTACTGCTCTCGCCGATGGAGGCGCTGATGTACTCATGCTCAAGTCGTTTATTGATATTGCAGAGCTGGAACTTGCAATCGACGCAGCAATGCTTGTTGCTCCAAACTTGCCTATTATTGCCCAAAAAACATTCCCCGAAGACGGTGCTGTGCTGGCAACTGCATTTCCTACAAGTATTGCACAGAGACTTGCCGCGAAAGGAGTTACAGTGATTGGCACTAACGGTACCGTCGGACCACAACGCATGCTCGACATTCTCAAGCATTTTCGCATTGACGGTATTCCGTTGTGTTCGCAGCCCGACGTAGGAATTCCTACACTCGTCGACGGCAAGGCTATCTTCAACGCAGAGCCACACTATGTTGCTCAGGCTGTCAAGCGTCTTGTAGAAGTGGGAGCACATATTGTCGGCTGCGAAGGCGGCTGCACCGTTGCTCATACACGCGCTATTGTGGAAGCCGTACAGACTATCCCTGTTGGCAACCAGCAAACTACTATCAAGCCTTCGGTACGCCACGAGCAGCTCTCGACTACCAGCACCCCTACAAAGTTTTTTCAGAATATAGGCAAAAAGCTTCTTGCCACAGTAGAACTTGACGTGCCACGCGGTCTTGATATCTCAAGTATTCTCGAAGGAGCGGCGTATTTGAAGGAACAAGGGATTGATGCAGTGAATATCTCCGACGGAGCACGCGCACGCCTCCGCATGAGCTCGATTGCTATTTCCCATATTGTTCAGCAACAGGTCGGCATAGAATGTATCACCCATCTGGCTTGCCGCGACCGCAACATGATTGGCTTGCAATCAGAGCTTCTTGGTGCTCACGCGCTTGGTGTGCGGAATATTCTCGCCGTTACCGGAGACCCTACCCAAATTGGCGATTTCCCATATGCAACGTCGGTTTACGATGTTGATTCGATTGGTCTTATTCGTGCTCTTGGACAGATGAACCAAGGCAAAGACTTGATGGGAAATCCTATTGGTGGCGCAACACAGTTTTGCATTGCGTGCGCATGCAATCCTTCGGCATACGACCTCGACCGCGAAGTAGAGCGTTTGGAGCACAAAGCTGCACAGGGAGCACATGTAGTATTCTCGCAGCCTGTATTCGATACAAAAACCCTAGAACGCTTTCTTGAGCGCATTCGGCATATCCGCATTGCCTTGATGCTCGGTGTTATTCCCCTACGTTCAGCTCGCCATGCTGATTTTCTGCATCACGAAGTGCCAGGCATGTATATTCCTGAATGGGTACGGCACCGTATTCACAGAGCCCAAGACAAAGGCGGAGTCGAGTGTGCTACTCAAGAAGGTATTAACCTTGCTGTTGAGTTTCTCCGAACTGCACAGCACATGGTACAAGGCATTTATCTTATGCCACCGTTCAAAAAGTACTCTATGGCTGTGGATATCTTACGACAGCTGTAGTGCCTACATCTCACACCTCATTCTTGCGCTATGATATGGAATACACAGATGTTACTCTTCCCATGCAACCAGAGCTTGCTGCGCCGAACAATATACACATTGCTCAAGAACTGATGCGCTTTTTGCGTCCTGACCAAGTGCTGACGCGACCTATTGAGCGGATTGCATACGCGCACGATGCAAGCTGCTATCGGCTTGTGCCACAAGCAATCGTGCGCCCTGAAACACTCGACGACGTACGGCAGCTTATGGCGTGGGCAAATGCCACACGTACACCGCTTACATTCAGAGCAGCAGGCACAAGTCTCTCAGGACAGGCAATCACAACCGGCGTTATCGTGGACATCACACGAGGAGCGTGGGATTCTATCTCTATTAGCCCAGATGGTTCGATTGTTCGCGTCGGACCGGGCATGATAGGCTCAAAAGTGAACGCCTACTTGCGCAAGTATGGGCGTAAAATTGGACCAGACCCCGCTTCTCTAAGCGCTTGTATGATTGGTGGCATTGTTGCTAATAATGCAAGCGGTATGTGCTGCGGTGTTGCACAGAATAGTTACCATACGCTTGAATCCCTTGTCTTTATGCTGCCGAATGGCGTACTACTGGATTCTGCCGACCCCGATGCAAATAACCACTTACGCCACTCTAACCCCCAAATTGCCGAAGGGCTCCTTGCCTTGCAAGCAGAAATCCGAAGTAATCCATCGCTTGTTGAAAAAATTCGCCGCAAATATAAAATCAAAAACACTATCGGCTATAGCATCAATGCATTTCTCGACTTCAACACACCCGTTGAAATTCTGCGACATCTGATGGTAGGTTCAGAGGGAACACTCGGCTTCATTGCTCAAGCCGGCTTCTATACTGTACCAGACCTATCGCTTAAATCTACAGCTCTTCTGTTCTTCCAGACCGTTGCCGATGCGTGTGCTTCAATTGTTGCACTGCGCGACTCTGGAGCAGCAGCACTGGAACTTATGGATTATGCTTGTCTTGCTGCCATGCGCGACCAGTACGGTGCCCCGCGTGATATTATCGACACATTGCCTCCTACAGCAGCATGCTTGCTTGTGGAATATCAATCGGACAGTACTGGACACCTTCAGCGTTTGCGTCGCTCTGGAGAAGCTTTGCTCCCTTCACTTCGAGTGCTTGCTGTCGAGCCATTTACTGAAGACCCTCATCAACAGGCAATCTTTTGGAAGCTTCGCAAAGGTATTATTCCGGTTGTGAGTGCAAAGCGCTGTCCGGGCACAACCGTGATTAACGAAGATATTGCATTCCCCATCGAACACCTTGCCGATGGCGTTGTTGCCTTGCAGGAGCTTTTTGTCAAGCATGGCTACCCCGATGGCGTTATTTTTGGTCATGCTAAAGATGGCAACTTACACTTCACACTAGCTCAATCGTTTCATACAGATGCCGATGTAGCGCAGTTTGCAGCTCTGCTCGATGACATTGCACAGCTCGTTGTCGGACGCTTCGACGGTTCGCTGAAAGCTGAGCATGGTACCGGACGCAATATGGCGCCATATGTAGAGATGGAGTGGGGCAAAGACGCATATACTATCATGCGGAAACTCAAAGCTCTTATAGACCCAGCACATATTCTGAATCCGGGTGTCATTCTGAACGACAATCCCCATGTTCATGTTGAAAATCTCAAGCCAATCCCTGTTGTTGACGATGAAGTTAATACTTGCATTGAGTGTGGCTGGTGCGAAAACGTATGTCCGTCGCAGGGCCTTACCTTAACACCGCGCCAGCGCATTGTTGTATGGCGCGAAATCACTCGTGTACGCCGCGCCGAGCTCACAGGAGAACCTCTCACTGATGCACCATTTAGTGCCTCGGAGCTTGAGTGCGATTACGACTACTACGGCGTAGATACATGCGCTACCGACGGCATGTGTGCTACATTATGCCCTGTTCACATCAATACCGGTAACCTTGTTAAACTTCTACGCCGTGAAAATCACTCAACATTTGCTCAACAGAATGCCCGCACTGTAGCGCGGCATTTTCACCTTGCAGAAGCTACTATTAAAGCTGGACTCAATATCGCTCATGCCCTCGACAGTATGGGCGGCAGCACAATGTTGAGATTGATTACCAAAACTGCTGCAAAGCTCACTAATCTTCAACTTCCTCTCTGGAATCCTCATCTTGGTACACCCATTTCTCTTCCGCACACCTCACCACGCAGCCCCGATGCAGTTTATTTTCCTGCTTGCGTTACGCGGATTATGGGAGGCAATTCCACATCCATAGCTTTCAAAGATTCAATACGTGCACTCATAAGCGTTGCAAAGCGTGCAGGAGAACACCTGTGGATACCATCAAACTGCACCCGTTACTGTTGTGGAACGCCCTTCTCGTCAAAGGGTTTTATGCCTGCATACTATGATATACTTGAACGCACTATTCAGGCTCTTTGGGAATGGTCTGATGGCGGACGGTTACCTATCATTACTGATGCGAGCTCGTGCACCTACACGTTCCGCAAT
>JANWZB010000133.1 GCA_025055035.1 Candidatus Kapaibacterium sp. | reverse complement strand
AAAGCATGTCTATCGATCCGTTTACACAGCGTACGACAAATGAGTTTATCATGACAGCATATGCGGTGTGTGCATCAGCAACAGCAGCGATACGATTTTTGCAGTTCTTGAACATTCTGCCAGAGCTCACCATTCTTTTTCGCGGCAATCTACCTATACGCTTGCAGTACGACGCTAATATTGATGTGTTTGAAACTCAAGGAGCAGCGCAGCCTTTGCGTGGAACTGCTGTTTCAACATACACAGTGCCTGAAGAACGTTTACTATCATTCTTTGAACTAGGTGCTGAGATAGGCATACTAACGTTCACTGTAGGTAACGGTACATGTTCCTTTCACATGCAAGGTGCAATGGCTCTATCGCAGCTTGTGCGTCCTATACCGTTATTGCAGATTCCGAATTACTATAACATTATCGGTCGCGACCCTCTTGCAGGGTATCGAACGCTGAATGTTCAGCCGATTTCTGTGTCGCTAGGGCTGCGCTATATGCTGCACGATATTGGTTGGTAGCACGAGTATGGGTTTCTTCCCTTGTTCATCTCATCATTCTTTCGTGTGCTATGAGTACTACACCAGCAGTAGGCATCAACGTGCAAACACTACGAGCGGATTTCCCCATTCTTGCGACGACTGTCTATGGTAAACCGCTCATTTACTTGGATAATGCAAATACATCACAGAAGCCTCGCCGTGTTATTGAGGTGATAGATATGTACTATCGCACAATGAATAGCAATGTTCATCGTGGGAATTATTTCCTAAGCCAGCAAGTAACGCTTGCTGTAGAGTCAGTGCGGCGCAAAGTGCAGAAGTTTATCAACGCTGCTGAAGAGCGCGAAATTATTTTTGTGCGAGGGACAACCGAAGCAATCAACCTTGTAGCAACATCGTTTGGTGAGTATAGTGTCCGTGAGGGTGATGAAATCATTATCTCAGCAATGGAGCATCATTCAAATATTGTTCCATGGCAGATGCTCTGTGCCCGCAGGGGCGCTACGTTGCGAGTAATACCAATCACTGATGCAGGAGAAGTATGCCTAGAAGACTATGAACGCTTATTATCGGGGCGCACAAAGCTTGTAGCGATAACGCATATTTCAAACACGTTGGGAACGATCAATCCTGTGCAGCATATCATTCGGCGTGCCCATGACTATGGTGCTGTCGTTCTTGTTGATGGAGCGCAAGCAGCGCCCCACATGGCAATAGATGTGCAAGCCCTCGATGCTGACTTTTACGCCTTTTCGGGGCATAAAGTATTCGGACCGACAGGTATTGGTGTTCTATATGGGAAAGCTCGTTTGCTCGAAGCAATGCCTCCGTATCATGGCGGAGGTGCGATGATTGACTCTGTAACGTTTGAGAAAACCACCTACAACGTTCTTCCTTTTAAGTTTGAGGCTGGTACACCGCATGTGGAGGGAATCATCGGGCTTGGTGCAGCACTAGACTATGTTCAGAGTGTTGGTCTGGATGCTATAAGTGAATATGAACACGATCTTCTCTGTTATGCAACAGATGCTCTACAAAGCCTCGATGGTATGCGTATCATTGGTACAGCACCAGAGAAGGCAAGTGTTATATCGTTCATGCTTGCTGGAAGTAGTGGTGAGATTCACCCACACGATGTAGGAACAATTTTAGACAATGAAGGTATAGCAATTCGCACGGGGCATCATTGTACGCAGCCACTGATGAGGCGCTTCGGTGTGCCGGCGACGTGCCGCGTGTCGTTGGCAATGTATAACACACGAGAGGAAATAGACATGCTTGTGCGAGCGCTACGAAAAGTACAAACGCTCTTTTCATAAGTACAACTATGCTTGTAGTATTGTAGTATTGCACTAATTACGGGTGAGATATGATAAACCGATTCTCTGTTGTTCTTGCTCTTCTATATTGGTGTTGGGTGCATGGACTTATTGCTACACCCTCGGTATCCTTTGCTCAGGCTTCTGCAAAGCGTGGGCATTTAGTGATTATTGGTGGAGGACCTCGTCCTGAGGTCATCATGAAAACAATTATTGACCTTGCTGGTGGGGCGCGGTCGCGCATTGTTATCTTGCCAATGGCAAGCGCAGAAATGCTTGAAACTGCACAGGCTCAGCGTGAGCAGTTTATGAAATACGGTGCTCCAACCGTGGATTACATTATCTGCGATTCTGCAAGTGCTGATACTGATTCAAACCTTGCAAAGCTGCGTGCTGCTACAGGGGTATTTTTTTCGGGAGGCGACCAAAATAAGCTAGTTGCTGCACTGCGAGGAACGAAACTTTTACAAGAAATATATGCGCTGTATCAACAGCGGGGAGGAGTAATTGCTGGAACAAGTGCTGGTGCTGCTGTGCAGAGCTACATTATGCTTACAGGTGATGAGGCTATAAACAAAGATACAGCAAACCCATATGGCATGGTGCGCAAAGGTAATATTCTCACAGCAGAAGGCTTTGGATTTGTGCGCTCTCTTATTATTGACCAGCATTTTGTGAAGCGCAGACGGCAAAATCGGCTCTTAACACTTGTCCTAGAATATCCGAACCTCCTTGGAGTGGGGATTGATGAGTCAACGTGTATTGTTGTGAAGCCGAATAATACATTTGAGGTTCTCGGTGAAGCAACAGTGCAGGTTTTTGATGCACGGGGTGCAAAAAATATTCGCACTGATGCTCAAGGAAATCTTGCTGCTAACGACATTCGGGTGCATATTCTTCCTTCTGGTGCAACATATACAATGCCGAGTGATAGCACTCTGCACAAAAGGAAGTGAGTACAGTAGGTGGAATGGCACGCTTCAAGCTCACACTAGAATACGAAGGGACGCGATACAGCGGCTGGCAGATACAGAAGAACGCTCGTACAGTACAAGGAGAGATGCTCAAAGCACTAGAGCGTGTTCTCAAGCTGCAAGATATTGAGCTATATGGTGCTGGGCGTACCGATGCGGGAGTACATGCGCTTGGGCAGGTTGCTCATGTAGATGCACAAACAGTGCTTGCTCCGCATATCCTTCGTATGAAGCTAAATGATGAGCTTCCTTCGGATATCAACGTTTTACATGTTGAAAAAGTGCCGAAGTCGTTCCATGCGCGCTACGATGCTGTGGCGCGTCAGTACTTATACCAAATTTCGCGCCGCCGTACGGCATTCGGAAAGCGCTTTGTTTGGTGGGTGAAAGATACATTGAACCTTGAACAGATGCGCGCTGCCGCTCGCTTGTTTGTGGGCGAATATGACTTTCGTTCGTTTACTGCCGCAG
The DNA here is from genome assembly GCA_025055035.1 of Candidatus Kapaibacterium sp. Taxonomy (GTDB): domain Bacteria; phylum Bacteroidota; class Ignavibacteria; order Kapaibacteriales; family UBA4661; genus PH2015. Next base: position 4,047 of record JANWZB010000133.1, on the reverse strand, counting down.
ACCTCGGAGGGCAATCAACACAGGTTGCATTAGATATGTTATCGTTGCAGGAGGTAGGGAATCTTATTCTGATACGAATTCGTGGCTCGCGCTTTTTATGGAAAATGGTGCGCCAAATGGTGGGCATTCTTGTGGAGATAGGGCGTGGGGCACTACCGCCAGATATTATCCATGACTTGCTCGAGCACTATAGTACTATGCCTGCTGCATATACTGCGCCACCAAGCGGATTGTTCCTTGAGCGTGTTTTCTACAAGCAGGACACCCTCGACGTAGCCGCAGAACCTGTGATGTACATTCACTAGAGTAAGAATGCTCAACGCGCACCTATAGCACAATTTTTCTCGTGCTGGAATGGGGAACTTTTGTAATTTTACGCCATAAAAATTTCGCTGGTAGTGAAATTGCCAGCGAATAAACACGAGAGTGCATGGTTTGCCCACGTATGTTCTATTTTTCGTTGAGGAGCAAAGGACTATGAGCCCAGCAGAAGATATTGTTTTCCCAGAGTATATACAGCATGAGCGCTTCAAGACATGGCTACGCGATATAGTATCTCTGTGTAAGCCCAAGACAGTGTACTTTTGTGATGGCTCAGATGCAGAATACGCTGCACTCTGCGAACAAATGGTACAAAGTGGCACATTCAAGCGCCTCAATCCCCAAAAGCGCCCTAATAGCTTTTTAGCACTCTCCGACCCTAGTGATGTTGCGCGTGTAGAAGACAGAACGTTTATTTGTAGTCGCCGTAAGGAAGATGCCGGACCGACAAACAACTGGGTCAATCCAAGAGAGATGCGTGCAACACTTGCAAAGCTATTCGATGGTTGCATGCAAGGACGCACGCTCTACGTCATCCCGTTCAGTATGGGTCCTTTGGGTTCACATATTGCTCACATTGGGATTGAGCTATCGGATTCTCCGTATGTTGTTGTCAACATGAAGATTATGACCCGTATGGGTAGAAAAGTTTGGGATGTTTTAGGAGAAGACGGTGATTTTGTGCCATGTGTACATTCGGTGGGTGCACCACTGTTGCCCGGTCAGCAGGACGTTCCATGGCCGTGCAATAAAGAGCATAAATATATTGTGCATTTTCCCGAAGACCGTGAGATTTGGTCATATGGTTCAGGGTACGGTGGTAATGCACTGTTGGGGAAAAAGTGTTTTGCACTGCGCATTGCTTCAACTATGGCACGCGAAGAAGGCTGGCTCGCTGAGCACATGCTCATTGTGGGAATAGAAGACCCTAAAGGAACAAAAACCTATATCGCTGCTGCTTTCCCAAGTGCTTGTGGAAAAACAAATCTGGCTATGCTGATTCCACCGCGAGGGTTTGAGGGATACAAAGTAACGACTGTCGGCGATGATATCGCATGGATTAAGCCGGGTGAGGATGGGCGTCTATATGCTATCAACCCTGAAGCAGGATTCTTTGGTGTTGCGCCTGGCACATCGTATAAATCTAATCCAAACGCGATGGAGTCTATCAAAGCGAATACAATCTTCACAAATTGTGCCTTAACGCCCGACGGCGATGTCTGGTGGGAAGGTATGACAGACACGCCACCACCAGAATTAATAGACTGGCAAGGGGAACGCTGGACGCCAGAAATCGCTGAAAAGACAGGTCGGAAAGCTGCACACCCTAACGCACGCTTTACAGCGCCTGCTGCTCAATGTCCTGCAATTGACGACAACTGGGAAAATCCGAATGGTGTACCTATTAGCGCCTTTGTGTTTGGCGGACGCCGTGCGTCTATAGTTCCGCTAGTGTACCAAGCAGTAAACTGGAACTTTGGCGTGTATCTTGCTGCAACAATTGGCTCGGAGATGACAGCTGCAGCATTTGGTAATATTGGACAAGTGCGACGCGACCCATTTGCCATGCTACCATTTTGTGGCTATCACATGGGTGATTATTTCAATCACTGGATGCAGGTTGGACGAGAACTACCAAATCCACCACGTATTTTTGGGGTAAATTGGTTTCGGAAAAATAGTGATGGAGCATTTATTTGGCCAGGATTTGGCGAAAACATGCGTGTACTAAAGTGGATTGTTGATCGTGTGCATGGGCGTGCTGCCTCGATTGAAAGTCCTCTGGGCTGGATGCCGCGCTACGAGGATTTGCACTGGAAGGGTCTAGAATCGTTTACACGAGAGCAATTCGACGAGCTGATGACAGTCGATAGAGAAGCATGGAAACAAGAACTTCTCTCCCATGAGGAATTTTTTGCAAAGTTGTATGACCGCTTGCCAAAAGAGTTCATCTGGATGCGAGAGTTAATCCTATCAAGTCTCTGGCGCTCGCCAGAACATTGGCATTTAGAGCCAGAGCGCGCTGAATAGCGCAATGCATTGATGAACGCCCTCGGCATGCTTCATGTGAACAGAAGATGTAACGACTAGATCAGCGGAAAAAGCATTGAACACTATATTGGATCGTAGGTGCAGGAATCTACAACTTGCTATCCGTAAGCGCAGAGCGCTGCATGCGCTTCGATGCAACAGTGATTGTCCCAAAGCCACGACCGACGGATTTCCCTAGGCCGATCCATTCAGGTAAGAGGACGTTTGCTGTGAAGTTAGCGTGAAAGCCAATCATTCTATGGTTCTTAAATGACATTGGAACAGTGCCTGTGATGCGCAAAGACGTCATCACACGATCCATCAGCCAGATATTCACGCCTTTGAAAAAACTGAGAATATTACCGCGTAAGATTGCGTTGAGCATTTCTAGGCGTTCTGGCTTGGAAAGTGTTTGGTATCGCTCGAAGTGATGCTGATTCAGTGCAAACCACAATGTCGCGAACGAGTACTCATAGAGCGTATCAGCGATTCCACACTCAACATCAGTGCGGTGAATGTTTTTGTGGTTGATGGTGTATGTGATGTTCTCGATGGTGATGTGGCGCATATCGAGGAATAAGTTCGTGAGTACAGTACTGCCCTCCTGCAAGCCAACAAGTGTTGGTATTCCATCCAGAATTTTATACTGTACGAGTGGATACGAGTATCGTACGTGCTCTTCGCCATGCTCGTCAATATGGTGATTGTGCAAGAGTGTTGAGTGTTCGCGGAACAGCGTGCCAAAAAAGCCGCGTAGCTTGTGCGCATCGCGTGTACGCAAGCGAAGCTCAGGGAAGCGAACTGTCGTAATGGGCAGACGGTTCATAGAGCTATATAGCCTGATGGTGCAGTATGTACGCCAGTCTCAGGGTTATACTGAAAGTCCTGTCGTTCATCGGCGATAAGGAAAAATGCTTGATTTTGAGGGAGTCGTTCGGTGTTGTATAGGCGGATATTGACAATGTAATCCGCCATTCTACGCTGTACTGATGCAAGACGATGCTTGAAAGCAAACGGGTCTGAATAAGACGAACGATCTGCAAGGAGTGTGCAATATTGCTCGTATAGCTGTCTGGCTTTCTGGGTAAGCATAACATACACAGGAACAGTATCCTCATCCTGTATGAGCCGAAATGCGTGTGGATTCTGATGTGTTCTAACAAATGCAGTATCGTACTGGAGCTTTGCAATCGCCTCTAAGATAAACGCTGAATCGTCTTGCGACTTCCCTAGCCGTATATCTCCGAGAGCAGCAAAATACTTCTGTGCGAGGGTATAGAACTGATTTTCTGTAAATACGTCTTGAGTTTGTAATACCTGCTGTGTCATTCTGAGGTCCAAATCATCATACACATAGCGTGCAAATGGTTTGTTGTGATGATGCTCGTTAATAAGGGACAGTACTTTAACAACGCCCTGATCACGTCCTTCATTGCGGTTGCAACGTCCGCAAGATTGAACAATAGAGTCGAGGGGTGCAAGGTCGCGATAGACTATATCGACATCAATATCCACACCTGCCTCAACAAGTTGTGTAGAAATTATAATGAATGGCTTCTGAGCACGTTTGATGCAGTATATACGCGCTAGACGCACACGCGGTGGTATGCTTGTTGAAAGGTATAGTAGATTCTCTGTACCGCGCTCCTTCAGCATTTCGTATAGTTCCTTGCTTGCAGCGATTGTATTTACTAT
>JANWZB010000132.1 GCA_025055035.1 Candidatus Kapaibacterium sp. | reverse complement strand
GAACATCACTTGTATAGTAGTGTGAGATAAGATTCTATGCTAGAGCATAGAATCAAGCTGCATGAATACCTAAAGTAGTGAGTATGAAAAGCCAACCTCGTATGGAACAGGAAGTGCAGCGCTGGTACGAACGCCGAGGTGCTAGTTCTGCAAGAAAGAAAAACTCGCTCAAGCCGCTAGTATGCTTTGAGGATGAGCATATTGCTGTTATATCAAAACCCTCAGGATTGCTGACTCTTCCCGACCGCTTTCATTCTACTCTTCCAAACGTGCGTGATATGCTTGCACAGCGGTATGGGGAAATCTTTATTGTGCATCGTATCGACCGCGATACTAGTGGTATCATGCTCGTTTGCAAAACAGCCGATGCACATAGAATTATGAGCGAGCAATTTGAAGCGCGGTCTGTGCGGAAGGTATATCATGCTCTTGTGCGAGGGCGTATGGAGGATGATGAAATGCATATCGATATACCCCTTATGCCGGACCCGAAACGTCCCGGACTGATGATACCTTCAGTGCGAGGAAAGGAATCCTTGACAAGAGTGCGAGTGCTGAGGCGTTTCCGCTTTGCAACGCTTCTAGAATGCGAGCTGATAACGGGGCGTCAGCATCAAATCCGAGCACACTGTTCTGCAGTGGGCTATCCGCTGCTTGTAGATAAAGAGTATGGTGGGGCAGAGGCATTTTTCCTCTCTTCCATAAAGCGAGGTTATCATCAGCCGCAAGATACTGGAGAAAAGCCGATTATTAGTAGAACGAGTCTGCATTCTTTCAGCATCGAGTTCCATCATCCCCATACGCAGGCAGTAATGTACTTTGATGCCTCATATCCCAAAGATTTCAAGGCAGTGTTGCAAACGCTGGATAAATACGCTCCATACAGAGAATTTGGTGCTGTGCACGGTATAGGTATAAGAGCAATACGAGGAGATGCGACGCATATAGAGTAGTAGGACGCTGTATAGTACAGTACTTTAAATCGAAGCTGTTGAGTGCACGTAGCCAGGGAGGATACATAGAAAAAAGCCTATCCAAGAAACTTGTTACGTTCCTTCTTGAGCTCTCGCACAAGATACTGCAGGCGTTTGTTGGCAGGGCGCTTTTCGGCAAGGGGAATATATCGTTCTGCAGTGTTGTTGATGTACAAAATTGGGTTGCGTTTCAGATTAAATTCCAAGCAGCGGAAGTTATCCAATCGTGCTGCAAGGCGTATAAGCAGGCAATCCTCACTGGCATTTTTGAGCTTCTCTACATGGGCTAGGTCTACTTCATCAGGCTTCTGACGTTGAACTTCGAGGTCTTTTGTTAGTGTTTCGACGATATATGCAACATACTGGCCAAAGTTATATTCTAACACCTCTTTGGTGAGAGTTTTAGAATCCTCAAGAACGTCGTGAAGTAGCGCTGCTGAAAGAACATCAGCGTCGAAGCATTCTAGCTCATCGATAAGGATTTTACAAACGCGGGTTGAATGGTAGAAGAATGGTGTACCGTCATTGCGAATAATAGATTCATGAACACTTTCGGCAAGTTCGTATGCACTAAGGACTTTGTGAAGGTCGAGAATATCCATAGCATCGCGCAAGCGTGCTTCGAGCTCGTCTTTTGCTAGAAAAGTACGGTTGTAGGGCGTTGCGCTTGGTTCAAGATGGAAGTATGGTTGCTTCATACATGAGGTCTCTAGTGAATAAGGTTCAGGTGTAGTGTACAGGATGACAACAAGCTCCTCATGCTTATCGCAAAAATACACTCTTTCCTGTCATCGTACAAGATTTACTCCGAGAGAAAATAATCAGTATGACGGCGCAACTATACAGGGAATTACTCTGGTATCAATTGTAATGTGCTGTATCTTTTGCTAGAGGTAGTGTAAAAGTGAACGTTGTACCGTGCCCTTCGCTACTTTCTACCCAAATTGTTCCGCCGTGTTTCTCAACAAATTCTTTACACAAGAGAAGTCCCAGGCCTGTTCCTGTTTCATCACTTGTTCCTCTAGTGGTATGCACAACGTCTAGGCGGAAGAGCTTGTCTATGTCATTGCTACTCATACCGACACCTGTATCGCACACGCTGATTTCTGCAAATTTAGGCTGTGAAACACTTCGCCGTGCGCATACGGTAACAGAGCCACCAGCGTCAGTAAACTTGAGAGCATTAGACAGAAGGTTGTGTATAACAGAACGAATCATGTACTCATCAGCATAGACGACAAGGGTTTCGGGCACAGTATTTACAAGAGTAATGGATTTACTCGCAGCGTTCTCTCGAAACAAAGCTTCAATAGGAGTAATAATATCACAGAGTGCGACAACTGTTGGGTGATACTGCATACGACCAGTGTGTGCCTGTGCCCATTTGAGCAGATTTTCTATAAAATCGTAGACATTATGGGCTTGTGTATTCAGCGTTTGGGCAAGCTCGTGAATTTCGTTGCGCTCTAGCTGATAGGCATCTTGGGCAAGAAGTTTTGTAATGCCAAGTAGAGAAGAAAATGGGCTGCGTAAATCGTGTGAGATGATCGAAAAGAACTTGTCCTTGCTACGATTCAGTTCTTCAAGCTCTCGTTGCTTGTGCAGAAGCTCACCATTTAGCTGCAGTAGCATATCAGACTGGCGCTCCAAAGCAGACTTTTGTTCCGAGATAAGTTGTGTATAGTGTTGCATATGTGCTTGAGCGATTTTGCGGTCGTTAATATTTTCCAGCATTTGAATGATAAAGCTAATATCCCCTTGTATATCGCGGGCGACAGATGCTGTAACATGTGTCCAGATGGGCGAGCCATGTATATGAAGATACTGAATCTCTAGAGAGTATGAAGAAACTGAACCTGCCAAAAGCTCATAGAATACTTCGGCATGGCGCTCGCGATCTTCGGGGCGCACAAGACTGAGAAAGTGGCGGTTACACACTTCCTCTTGTGTATAACCAAGAAACTGTTCAACCTTGTGATTGCAAGCAGTAATGCGTCCCTGTGGATTCAAGATGCACACAGCAAGCGGTGCGCAGTCGAAGATTGTACGAAAGCGTGCTTCGCTATGACGCAAAAGTTGCTCAGATACTTTACGTTCAAAGGCATGCACAAAGGTTTCCGCAACAAGGCGTAGCATACGTACTTCTTCCTTCGACCATATGCGTTCGTGCCGTACCGCGCTAAGACCAAGCAATCCTATAATGCGTCCTTGGATATGCAGAGGAACAACAAGGAATGACTTTGTCCCAGCGGCTTCTAGGCTTGCACGGAGCGGTGCTGCTTCGGGAGGAAGAGTATCAAGACGAGCAACTTGCAATGACCGAAGCTGTTCAATACGGCGAAATGCCCACTGCATAGTCGAAGGATTCAATTCGCGAATCCGTAGAGGCGAAATACCGGGAGCCGACCAGCTGTAAGCATCACGCATAATGTCAGGCGTAACAGGCTTACTGAGAGCTGCTTCGATGATTGCTTGTGATGCTAGAAAGACATAGCAACGGTCGGAGTCTGTTGCTTCGCCAATTATCTGCAATGCTTGTTGAACAGTGGCGTCAATCTCTGCGACGCTAGTGTTTGCAAACATGCGTGATATGTGCGCAATTACCTTTTCGAGTGATGAGTGATAATCCAGTAAATGTTGGGCTTCGCGGAGCGCTTGAATATCATGCATATAGCCCAGAATGATTCTAACTCTACCCTGCTCATCACGTTCCATAACATATCGGCGATCCTGTACCCAGCGATATGAACCATCAGAACAGCGCATCCGTGCTTGAACATCAAAAAACGGTTCTGTAGTGTATGTGGAAAATTCCATGGTATTCATGCGCTCGAGCTGCTCATGGTGGAGCTGCAAAATCTGTTCGCGTTCATCTGGGTGCAAATGAGAGTGTAGCATTTCAACATCGCCGCTAACAATCGCGCTTGGCTCATATCCATAGCGGCGAATTGCCTGATTGACGTATAAATACGAGCGAGTTTGGGGATTATACAAGTAAATAACATCAGGCAACAGCATATCAATGACTTGTACAAGCCATTGATTAAAGGCTAATCGCTCTGCAAGCGTCTGGATATCAGTGTGAGTCGAAGAAAGTGGATACGTTTCCCGGCCTTGCGTGTCTGTAAGAATCCGTAGCAGGCGTTCCACTGTAACGTCATCGCTACACAGCTGGCGTAACTGCTCTACGATGTGTATACCTAACCCTCTATAGGATGCACTGTGCGATACCATGAACGTATACTCGGTAAGTTGAACTTGAACCTGTAATACATGTTACCCCAAAAACCAATGCTATGAATGCTAGCAAATATACAACAATACGGTGTGTATGCTATGGCTGTGAGTACGTGCGTGATATAAGCATTCGTGTTCTGAATGCATGCGGCAGTCGTAGCGTTCTATGTGGTTATTTATACTGCTGTGCCCAAATGCTGCTAGCAGGAAACTGTGGTTTACGGCGATTACCGCTAGTACTACGTGTGAGGGCCGCTGCTGCTGCAACGATGTGTTGGATATCTCGAGGTACTTGGTTACGCCAGTGCTCTTGAACAAAAAAAGTTGAGTATTGTCCTGTACGAAAAGCATCGGAATCGAGGGCAAAGAGGCAGAATGGTATTGTAGTGTTGAATCCACCGATGTGATAATTTCTGAGAGCATGCAGTGTGCGTTCTATAGCTTCTTGGCGGTTGCTACCCCATACAACGAGCTTTGCTGCCATAGAGTCATAATGAATGCCACTTTCATATCCAACGTACAACGACGATTCATTGCGAATGTAATCAGCCTGTGGGAGCGATAAATAGGAAACAATACCAGAGTCGGGGAAAAAATCATTGTAAACGTCTTCGACACAAATCCGACACTCGATAGCATGTCCACGAGGAACAGCGATCTGTTCCTGAGTAAGCGAGAGTGCTTCGCCAGCAGCGATGCGTATCTGCTGCTCTACCAAATCAACTCCTGTAACCATTTCTGTAACAGGGTGCTCCACTTGAAGCCGTGTATTGACCTCCATAAAGTAGAAGTTTCCCGATGCATCAACAAGAAACTCGAGTGTTCCGGCATTGGTGTACCGTGCTGTTTGTACAAGGCGTGCTGCTGCTTCGCCCATAGCTTTGCGCAATTCTGGGGTAACGGCTGTGGACGGAGATTCTTCGATCACCTTTTGGTGCCGGCGTTGAATTGAACATTCTCGTTCGGGAAAATATAAGACTGTACCGTGGTTATCGGCGAGAATTTGAATTTCAATATGGCGCGGGCGAACAATATACTTTTCAATAAAAACGCGGTTATCTCCAAAAGCTGTCAGTGCTTCACCTTGAGCGGCTCTGAAGGCATGCTCTAGGTCTTCGATGCGTTCGACCACGCGCATGCCCTTACCTCCACCACCAGCAGCAGCTTTGAGAATGACAGGAAAGCCAATTCTTTCTGCAAACTCTCGTACTTCCTCAAAGGAGGAAACGGCATCTGTAGAACCAGCAGCAAATGGTACATTCGATACTTGTGCCAGTGCTCGTGCCGCTGTTTTATCCCCAAGCCTTTCAATGGCTTCTGGTGAAGGACCAATAAAAACAAGCCCCGACTCGGTAACACGGCGTGCAAACTCGTGGTTTTCCGATAAGAACCCATATCCAGGATGAATTGCTTCGGCGCCTGTTTTCTGAGCCGCATCGAGTACTTTATCCATGACAAGATAGCTTTCGCGCGGCGTGAATCCGCCAATACGAACAGCTTCATCGGCCGCTGTAACATGCAGTGATTGCCTATCAGCGTCGGAGTAAATTGCAACAGTTGCAATACCCATTGCACGGCATGTTCTAATGATGCGTAGAGCAATCTCACCGCGATTCGCAATTAAAATTTTTTTGAACATAATGAACTACTACAATCGGTGGTCAGGAAAGCAACGAGCGCGGGATTCTTTAAGTTAGAGAAGAAGGGATTGTTTAACAACTTTTTTGTTGCACACAGTGAAGATAAGAATTTGTCTGCAAAACAACACGGCACTCTTCTAGAGCTCAATACCCCAAGAGCGGGCTCATTGTGTATTGCTACACGTGGATGCTATCAGCTAGTTCAGCCAGAACATCGCATCAACACTGACACCGTCGGTCATCCAGCAATCGCGGTAGCGGGCATCGCGCTGGCGGGATAGAGTGAATGTATAAATAACGGTCTGGCTATTCTCACCAATAATCATTACGCGTTGCTGCGCAACATTCCCAGAAATGTGCAGTTCATCATACTCAGCTGAACGATGGTTTAGCATGACCGCGTAAACGGGAGTGCGAACAATCTGCTTAAAGCGTGATAAGGGTCCTGTGTACACTTTGTTGGCAGGGGAGGCAAAATTAAATGCAATAGCAATGCCCTCATCATTGCTAGCATCATTATGCTGCAGTGCTTCGAGCTGAATCCGAATGACATCGCTCGGTGATAGTTCTGGCTTAGGTTGAGGAAGTGTGTTCTGTTCGCGATGAGAATGCATGGCCGTATCACAAGACCTGTGTAGGGTAAATGGTATTAGCAGCGTAAAAGTTTATAGAGCGCAAACTTACTAAAAAAAGTAGAGCGTAGCAAAGAATTTCTCTGCAGAGCAAGGCATAAGGTTAGTTCATCAGAACGATATGCTGCGCAAAAGCTGTTGGGCTTTACGGCGAATACGATAGCCAAGACTCCACTTAAGCAAGTAGTCTTGAACATACTTTTCAAAACTCATCTCACGGATAACATAGGGTGGATGCTTAAGAGGAAAGACCATTTCTTCAAGTGGAACGTTTGCTGTAGGATGGTTTGCATCAGTAATATGGGTAGCTTCGGCGCCGAAGCCGATGTTGGTAATAAGGTTAGCGTTAGGAATGATGCCAAGTTGTCCTTGTATCCAGACAGAAAACGTAAGTTGATAATCCCATGTTGATTCGTTGCCGTCATATGCAGACTGGAAAATTTTTGTCCAATACTGCACAGAAAAGTCATCGCCAAGCATTTCTGTAAGAAGACCGTTGTCTCGGACCTCTGGAAAAAGTTTCATGGAAAGGTCATAGTTCTTCCAGACGCGCTTCCACGAAGCCCAACCCGTAATCGGGTGAATACGCGAGAAGTAATAGCTGTACTGTGTCTCGCGCTTTATCCGAAAATTTGCTGCGGAAATGATACCAATGCGCTCATCGTGGCGATAGTACTCTAGAAGTTCCTGGCAATAGCGAAAGAATGTTGGGTGTGGGAGGCAGTCATCTTCAAGGATAATAGCCTCATCAACCTGCTCAAATACCCAATCTAAACAACTGGAGACTCGTCCGCGACATCCTAAAATCTGGGAAGCAATATTAGTGAGAACTTCACAATCACAG
>JANWZB010000131.1 GCA_025055035.1 Candidatus Kapaibacterium sp. | reverse complement strand
CTAATAACGTTGTGCAAACTATGTGTCTAGCACGAGCAAGTGCACCGCAGGGCTTTCTTTGGATACCAACACAAGGAGGAGGGTTACATCTACTTAATCCTGAAATAGGAACAATGCAGCGATATCGGCACATACCTGGCGATCCAACAAGTATAAACACTGATTCATTACGGGCAGTTTTTGAAGATAGTAAAGGACGCTTGTGGGTTGCTACAAGCGGCTATGGGCTACTCTTATTTTCCCGTGAAAAAGGTGTCATTGCGACATACCAAACCTCACTTAGCAACAATACCGTAACGAGTATCTTTGAGGATTCTGCGGGGAGACTCTGGATAGCAACGGCTTCAGGGCTTAATCGTCTGATAGAACGTGGAACGCCGCAAGAATACCGATTTCAGCGCTTTTCTGCGAAGGATGGTCTGCCCAGTGAGTTTGTCTATGGAATGTGCGAAGATGCAGAAGGAAACTTGTGGATGAGTACAAATAATGGTCTTGTGTGCTTTACTCCGTCGACAGGCGCAATTCGGACGTTTGATGTTCATGATGGACTGCAAAGTAATGAATTCAACACAGGAGCATTCTATAAAGGCAGCGACGGTAGGCTATATTTTGGCGGTATTCGTGGATATAACTTCTTCCAACCTGCACAGGTTCTCTCCTATAAGCCTCCACCTTTGCCTGTTATCTTGATTTCTTTCAAAGTGCATGATCGTGTTCGGGCGTTTGCACAGCCACTCGCAGATCTCACGGACATTACGTTGGAATACGACGAGAATGAAATTTCCTTTGAGTTTGTTGCTCTAGATTACACTGGTGCAAGCAAGCAGATTCGCTACAAGTACATGCTCGAAAACTTCGATACCGAGTGGATACAATCAGGAACGCGGCGCTATGCTGCATATACAAATCTTGAGCCGGGCGAATATCGCTTCCGTGTTCAGGCGATGAGTGGTACAAACCCATTGCATAACGCAGGTGATGGTACGTCTATTCGTATTCGCATTCGTCCTCCATTCTGGCGCACGTGGTGGTTTCGTCTCAGTAGTGTAGCGATCGGATTACTATTGCTGTGGGGTGGAGTACAATGGCGCTTACGAGGCATTCAGCGGCAAAACGAGATACTTGAAGAGCAAGTTCGGCTTCGCACAGAAGAGCTAATGCAAGCAAATGAGTATATCCAGCGCCAAAATGTTCAACTCCATGACCAAAACATAGCATTAGAACTTGCTATTGCAGAACTTGCAGAACTCAATCGAGAGAAAAGCGAGTTCTTAGGAATTGTAGCCCATGATTTGAAAAATCCGTTAACAGGTATTATGCTCTCCGTGCAGCTCATCGAGCGCTATCGGAAACGGATGAGCGACACCGAGCTTGGTGATATGTTGCGGAAAATCTATGTCTCAGCCGAGCGTATGTTTGGCATTGTGAAAAATTTGCTTGATATCAACGCAATTGAATCAGGAAAGTTCACCTTTGCCATAGAGGCTGTATCCTTGTGCGATATTGCGCATAGTGCTATCGAAGACTATCGATCTAGGGCAGCAGCTAAGGATATTAGGCTCATCTATGAAACATATCCCGAAAGCCAGCATACTGCCTTTCTAGCGCTGTGCGATAAAGCCGCAGTCGCACAAATTGTCGATAATCTTGTATCCAATGCTGTGAAGTACTCGCCCCGTGGAAAGCAGGTGTGGGTACGTGTGTACGATTGCTCGCCAGAAGACCTAGAAAAGAAACTCGTAGAGCAAGGTATACCACTGACGCGAGCACTTCCCTCTGGGACAATTATTGTAGCTGTGCAAGATGAAGGTCCGGGGATTTCGGATGCTGATAAGGCGAAACTTTTTGGGCGCTTTGTTAAACTTAGCGCCCGACCAACGGGTGATGAGGATTCTACAGGGCTGGGACTGTCGATTGTGAAGAAAATGGTTGAAGCGATGAATGGCACAGTGTGGTGCGAAAGCGAATATGGCAAAGGCGCGACATTTCTCGTTGCGCTGCCTAGAGCATGATGTGGAAATATACTGCTGATCTACGTGTTATTGTACAAGGGCAGAGGTACTGTACTGTATCAGCTGAGTATGAGGGAGACAAAACATACGGAAGAACTGCGAGAGTATAAGCGGGCAGATCAGAGCACAGATGAGCAGCGTTGTGCTCAGGAACGTCATATTCTTGCTCTGTGTGAACAAGCATACGGACTGCGCAATAATAACGTAGAGTTTGCAAAGCACTATGCCTCAGATGCCCTTGCGCAAGCCCAGGCTCTTGGTTTTGAGCGAGGTGTTGCAGAAGCGTTATTTGTGCAAGGCGTAGTATCTGCCTGTGCAGCAATGTTTGAAGAAGCATTGGATATGCTGAACAATGCGCGCCAGCATTTTGCGCGTCTCAACGACAAGGGTGGGCAGTGTCGTGTAGCTCGGTGGTTTGGTATTGTATACCGTAATATAGGTATGCACGTTACATCAATTGAATACTTTACACAATCACTCACCCTTGCAGAGGAACTACAGAATCAAGTATATATCAGCTATGCACTGATGAATATGGGTGAGAGCTATTCAGTGCTAGGCGACTACGAGAAAGCGGCGTTATACCACAAGCAGGCACTAGATATAGCACTCAATGCGAATGACACCGAGCTTCAAAGCCAAGCGTTGTGGAGTGTAGCACGAGGGAGCGAACTACAAGGGAAATTTCGCGAGGCATATGAGTATTATCGTCGAAGCTACGAATTGCGTACAAAGCAGAATGATACGTTAGGTATTGGTACATCGCTGTTTGGTATGGCTTCTACTCTGTACAAGCAGGGGTTTGCAGCTAGGGCATTGCGCATATATTTTCAGCTTTGGCGAGCGTTCAAAGCTTCGCTTATGCAGCTTCCGCAGACAGAAGCACTGATTCTGCTAGAGATTGGTAAGGTTTATGGTGATAGCGCAAAGCCGCAGCGTGCATTGAGATATCTTGAGCGCGCACTCGATGTTGCACGCAATATTGCTGTGCCGTCTATCGAAGCAAGGGCATACGAAGCCCTAGCGCAGTACTATAAGAAGGTGAAGCATTTTGAGCGAGCGCTTACATGCTACGAGGAGTTCCACCGGATTAGCGCTGAGCTTGTGCAACGAGAGGCAAAGCAGTCTATACAGTACTTTCGTCAAGCATTTGACTTTGAGCGAAAGCAGCAAGAGGCAGAAATATATCGCTTGCGCAATGAAGAACTTGCAAAAGTCAACGCACAAAACGAGCGATTACTGCTCAATATACTTCCTGAAGCAATCGCGCAACGCATAAAATCTGGTGAAACAATGATTGCCGAGCGCTTTGACGATGTTACCGTAATGTTTGCCGATATTGTCGGATTCACTGAGCTTGCATCGCAGCGTTCACCCGAAGAGGTTGTTGATATTCTGAATCGTATCTTCTCGGCATTCGACATTTTTTCTGAGCAGTATGTTCTGGAAAAGATCAAAACTATTGGCGATGCTTACATGATTGTTGGTGGTGTGCCTAATCCGCTACCAAATCATACAGAGGCTGTAGCAAATATGGCATTGGAGATGCAAGAAACTGTGCGCCTCCTTGCAAAGAGCATGAAAATTAATATCACTATTCGCGTTGGCATACATGTAGGAGCGGTTGTTGCAGGGGTAATTGGACAGAAAAAATTTAGCTACGACCTGTGGGGAGATACTGTCAACACAGCGTATCGTATGGAGTCGCATGGTGAAGCGGGAAAAATTCACTGTACGGAAGAAGTGATGAGGAGACTCAGCAGTTCGTATGTTTTTGAAGAGCGTGGGTATATTGAAGTGAAGGGAAAGGGAGTGATGAAAACATACTTTCTTCTGTCGCGGCGAACAGCTGCATAAATGCATCGGCGTAGCAATACTCTGTCTTCTGCAGTTCGCCCCAAATGAATGTTCGTTCGCCCCAAAGATCTTGTAGTAGAACATCGTTTTGGTATATTAGTCATAAATGATGCACAACATGTGAAGTTTTATACGTATTGTGCGAATATATTTTCATTTTGATGTGATTCAAGACCCATGTGCACCATGCGCTTCACGCTCAAGCAAGATCGAGATTTAGTAACCACTCTTCGTAGCAAATAATGCTGAAAGCTATCATTATAGCGCTGTACTGGTGGTGTGTGTGTAGTGTAATAAGCCCCACGCACCTGTATGCTCAGTATAGAACGACCTACACAGGGAGGTTTATTGCAACATTGTTTTCTGTGGAGAATGGTCTTCCTACGAACTTGGTGAAAGATATTCAGGAAGACAGAAATGGCTTTGTGTGGTTTGCTACCGATGCTGGACTTGTGCGTTTTGATGGCTATCGCTTTCACACGATAACATCGCAATTACCAAGTTTATATGTAAAGTCGTTAGTTCTACGAAGGGATGGTCAGCTTATTGCAACAACAGATTTGGGTGTTGTTGAAATAGCGTATGATGCTGATTCTGTCATTATTCGTCCCATACTGCTAGGAAAGCATGAAGAGCATGAAGGATTTCTCCATTATCCAAAAGAGTCGTTCGAGGCAAGCAATAGAGTGCTATGGTTTGCTGAGCAACAAGCTATTGTGAAAGTCGAGCGTGGAATAATGCGGCGATATGTGTTTCCGCCGAAATGTGCCTCGAGAAATGTTGTGATGTCATTCCATTTCGCGGAAGATGCACAAGGAACGCTCATCGTAACGGCGAATCCTGGGTATATATATACCTACAATCCTGCTCTCGACAGATTTGATGAAATAGTGTTGCCGCAAAATTATGGAAGCTTTGCTCATTGTATAGCACTAAATAACGGTGAATTTGTGGTAGCTGCCGAAAAAGGGCTATTGCGGATACGTACACCATTTGTGCTAGGGCAGGATTCGGTTATACGTCCGTCGCGTGTGCAATTTGTTCCTGTGCTGTCGGGTCTTCATCGCATTTCAGCGTTGTTCTTATCGCGGAATGCACGAATTCATCAGTCTGGTGTTTTCTCACGAGAGATTCTGATAGGGACGTGGTATGAGGGAATATTTACTTGCGATACGACAATGCGCACGATAAGTGCTTTGCCAAACCTCGAGCCGCAACGCATCAAAAACTTTACGGAAAGCCAAGAAGGTACTCTATGGGTTTGTGGCGATCAAGGCGTTGTTGCATTGCAGCCCTCACAAGCTGTCGCTGTAACAGATATTGAGGAATCTGTGCCAGATGTCAAGGCCCTTGCGCAAACTCCAGATGGAAGCATTGTTCTTGCAACAGTACAGAATGTGTATCATGCACATCCACAATATGCAGCAGCACGGCTACTCTTTCGTCGGTATGCAGAATCGAGCGAGCTATTTGCTCTGTGTGCAGATAGACATGGGGGAATTTGGGCAGGGTCGTTGTCGGGGCATCTCCAATATTGGAGTAATGGTCGTATAGAGCGTACATTGACTGTTGGTGTGCGTGGCTCGACAGAGCGTGGGATTTTCTCACTGACTGAGGACCACGAAGGCAATCTCTGGGGGTGTATGTACAACCAACGTGCACCTGTGTTCTGCATAAGGCGCAGTGGTGCAATATACTACTACGGTGCCGAAAGTGGACTACCAAGAATTATTCAAGTATTACGTGTAGCTTCCGACGGAACACTCTACGCGGGAGCTGTAGGAACAGTAGAAGAATATTTGTTTCGGTATAATCCAAGTGAAGACCGCTTTGATAATATCAGCAAGCCACTGGATAGCCTCAGTACGTTAACGTTAACCGTGAATGATATTGCTACTGTACCCAATAATCCTCGTGTCGTATATCTTGCTTCAGGGCATGGTGTCTTTCGCGTTGATGCAAACAGTGCTGAACGTATTGTGCTTAGCGCAGAGTATCGCGGAAATCCCTGCAAAGCTATTGCTGTTCATCCATCAGGTACTTTGTGGATTGGTACAGATATTGGCATACTGCGGCATGATGCGCAGGGAACAACACTGTTGCATCAGGCTTCGGGATTACGCTCACGTACGATAGCTTACAGAGGCATATTGTGCGATAGTGCGGGAAGGGTGTGGATAGCAACGACAAATGGAGCATACTGTTTCTATAATGTTCACCAGCAGTATACCGAAACGCCTCGTCTTGTCGAGATTACGTATAATGGCAGAGCAGTAAGCCAAGCTTTACTTGTCGAGGGCTTAGAAATGCACAGTCCCTTGCAGTTGATGATTGCACCTGCACGGGCAACACCACAAATTCTGCAGTATCAAAGTCGTGTATATCGCGATGGACAGCGCATTCCAGAGTGGTCGAGGCCATTCACTCAGCCTACTCTTGCATTTGCCCACCTTGAACCGGGACATTATACCGTTGAGATTATCGCACGGGCTGAAGGAGTAGGTGCGCTATGGAGCACGCCGTTGGTACTTAAATTCGTTGTTCAGCCCCCATGGTACCGCACATGGTGGGCATACATACTGTATGGTATTGTGGGTGTTGTGTGCATTGCAGCGAGCATTCTGTTGATTATGACACAACGAGAACGCAAACGTATCGTCGAAGAAACGCGCATGCGTATGCGACTGCAGCGCATGGTTGATGAACGTACAGCTGAAATTCATCATCAAAAGGAATTGCTCGAGGAGCAAACGCGAGAAATTCAGGTTGCAAATCAAGAACTGCGCATAGCAAATCAAGAGCTTCAGAATATGAATAAGCAGATGCAAGAAGTGAATAATCTTAAAACGCGATTGCTTAGCATTGTGTCGCACGACCTGAAAAACCCGCTTGGCACCATCGTCGGATTAGCGAAAGTTCTTGCCCAGAATGTTGAAGCTAGCGAATACAGACAAATAGCCCATGATATTACAATGCTTGCAGAGCAAGCGCTCAAGCTTGTACGAGACCTCCTCGACTCGGCAGCAGCCGAGAGTGGGAAGATTGTCCTCAATAGGGATTATGTGGATATTGCAGAGATTGTTTCCACTGTAGCATGGCAGTACAGAGCGCACGCTGAGAAAAAGCGTCAGGAGCTGATTACCGCCCTCGAAGTACATTGTGTTGTCTACGCAGACGCTCACAGATTGCTGCAGGTAGTGGAGAATCTGGTATCCAACGCTATTAAATATGCGCCGCAAGGAACAAGGATTTGGGTAACGCTTGAACGTTGCGTACGCGATGATGGCTCTATAGTGAGTAACTGTGTGCGACTGTCTGTCCGCGATGAAGGACCGGGTTTAAGTTCTGAAGATATCAGTAAAGCATTTAGTCCGTTTCAGCAGCTGTCAGCAAAACCTACAGGCGGGGAAAGTTCAAGCGGTGTTGGGCTTTCTATTGTGAAACAAATTGTAGAGCTGCATGGGGGGCGTGTATGGGTCGAAAGTGAGGAAGGTAAGGGTGCAACATTTATCGTAGAACTTCCAGCACTCGAACCAGCATGACGTCAATTGCTACAATCACATTCGAACATGGTTCATGCAATTCATAAGGACACGAGTGTATGGTGCAAAACCTTCATATTGTTCCCTGTGGGGATTCTGCCCTCAGTATTGAAGTTGCCCAGGAAGTA
>JANWZB010000130.1 GCA_025055035.1 Candidatus Kapaibacterium sp. | reverse complement strand
GAGCTGGAATTGATGTGCTGCCTGACGAATAAACATCTCATCGCCTGTAATCGTTACACAACCCTCGCTCGCTGCAGCCTCAATATAGCGGGTGCGAACAGGGGTATAGATAACATCCATCACAATCATTCCACGGCGGAACAACTCACTCCCATAAGGCATCTCATCGTGATGAGGACTCATACCGAGCGAGGTCGTTTGGATAATGCCAGCAATATCGAGCATTGTAAAATCTGCTTCTGTAACAGCTTTGACACGAAACTTCGAAGTAATTGATGCAACACGGGCACGATTACGACCGATAACGTAAATCCGCTCTACACCTAAGCGGTTGAGCGCAGCAATAGCACTTTGGGTCGTTGCCCCTGTTCCGACAATGAGTACACCATACGATAGTTCTTGCTGATATGGCTTCAGGCAGTCCTCTATCGCCAGCACATCTGTGTTAAACCCTTTCCAGCGCCCATCAATTGGTACAGCAGTATTGCAGACCCCTGAGTAGCGAGCTTCTTCGGAAATGTCATCAAGGAGACGGAAAACCGCTTCCTTATGTGGAATTGTAATACTCAGCCCTGAGAGGCTATTGTGCCAATCTTCCCAAAACTGTACAGCTTCAGGTGCTGGAAAGTGAACATACAACAATGCTTGGTGATTTGACAGAGTCCTGTATAGTGCATTGTGCAGATACTTACTTTTGCTGTGGCGCACTGGATATCCCAGCAAACCGTAGATTGCTGTTTGAGCAGTCTTTTCGTGTAGAAAATACACGTGCTTTGCTTCGTGGAGTGTGATTTGTCCGGGAGCTGTTGGCGATTCCTCATCGAGAGCAAGATACGTCCAAGCATTGCCCCGTACTGCTCCGACAATGCGCGATGGCTCGCCGAACTCTCCCATGGCATGAATCACCACATTTAAAAACCGAGATTTAGCATATTCAATCAAGCTCATTGCTATGTGCGCATCGCTTGGGCTATTGGTGCTGAACACTAATTTATACACATGTGCGAATACCCCCGTCATATCATCAAGAATATCACGCAGTTCCTCAAATGATAAAGTCGATGCGATAATGTGCCGTGAGAGGATATATTTAGTATTTAAGCCAATCGGCAGCTCCGGAATAATCTCGTGCGCAATACTATGCTCAATATCTACCCAATCAATTCCTGCGAGCATAGCATCATTGTAGATAGCAAGGCGTTCATCGTTATCACCAATAAAATACCCACCCTCATCGCGTGAGCGACATGTAACGATTAGCGGGGTGTTTGGCACATGCTGGCGAATAAACTCCCAATCAATCAATGCAATTTCTTCAGCAGGAATCATATCCACACGAATCTCGACAAGGTCTGCACCGTGTGCACGTTGTATCATTGGCACAATATCGCTTGCATACTGGGGCATGACAGACACGCAAAGCTGCGGCGTTGTCGCTCCAACAACACTTGCATCGAGCGCCTGCTCGAGTGCTGTGCGGTCAATATGCTGATGCAGAGCGTATTCTGTCGGTGTTTTCATGAGTGTAAAGCGCGGTAGTCCTTCGCGAGATTTTTTATCGAGTGTTATTGCATGCCAGATTGCATCACGGGAAAATCGATACGAGTAGTCATTTTTCAAATGGAATCGCTCAAGCAAGACATCGAAACGCTCGACGTATTCTTGTGGATATCCAAGCACTATCTGCGAAAGCCGGGCTGCAACACGCATTCCTGATGCAATAGCGAAACCATGGGGAATTTGATAGTTACTGAGCATTTCAAACGCATGACCAGCAGTGTGCCCAAAGTTGAGAACGGAACGCACCCCTGACTCTTCCCTCTCATCTCGCTGTACAATCCTGATTTTTAGCTCTGCTGAGCGAGCAATGATGTGTTGAAGAACATCACGTTTACGTTGTTTGATATGTGTTTCATGGGTTTCTAGATATGTCCACAACTCCATATCAAGCGTTGCAGCATACTTGATAACCTCCGCCATACCATTGTAAAACTCGAGATCGGGAAGCGTTTCCAGCGTTGCAATATCGGCAAAAATCGCTACAGGCTGATAAAATGTTCCAATCAAGTTTTTCCCAGAAGGGTGATTGATACCTGTTTTACCCCCAATACAACTATCAACCTGCGCAAGAAGCGTTGTAGGCAGATGTATCAGTGGCACACCACGGTGAAATGTCGATGCTACATATCCCACAAGGTCACCCACAACCCCGCCTCCAGCAGCTATCATGACTGTGTCGCGCCCTAGCTTTGCGGAAAATAAGCGGTCTTCTAGCTCATCTTTCGTGGCACGAGATTTACTTGCTTCTCCTGCAGGAATCGTCATTATACCAGCATAGCGTGCATGAACGGAAAACAGTGCTTCTAAGCGATTACGATAGTGTGTCGCAACGTTCGTATCTGTAACAACTACAATACTATGCTTCGGGAAGTGCTCATGGACAAATTCAGCAGCATGCTGCCAAACATCAGCACCGCAAATGTACGGAATAGAACGCTCCGAAGAAGCAAGAACTAACGATAGCGTCGTGGGAGACATCATAGACCACAAGATAAAGAATTATCAAACAACGCTTTTTGCTTTTGAATGATAGCCGTATACAGCTTGGCGACGGAGATTGTATGTACTCGCTTAGCTGCGCATTACATAGAATATAGCATCGTACAGAAAAATTTGCATACCGTCGAAAAAATTTATAGATTTCTCATGCATGTTTGTGCTTACAACGCGCAGAGGTGCACATGCCGCTTCAAATATACACAAACTTTTGTCAGATGAAAGGCAGAATCAACATTTTCTTCAAAAAAGCTTCTCGCGATAGCAATCCTTCCGTAGTACGTCCTGCCCAACAGTATCCACGAAGCACATCCTTCATGTACAGTGCTGCTTGCTTGTATCTGTTTTATAGCACAAGCGCGGGTCTGCTACGACGATAACGTATCACAAACATACTGTACACACCCGCGCTTTACTGCTAGCTAGAAAGCGCGGTTTTTTTTTGAGTACCCTAATACAAGTACCTTTCTGGCATCTGCTGCACGATACTTTTTTTGTTTCATTCATTTTCTTCTTTCAGAGAGGCGTTCTGCATATGGCACACCATAGAATTGCTATACAAGGCGTTGCAGGCTCGTTCCACGATATTGCCGCACGCCGCTACTTTGGTAGCACAGGACAAGATATTGACATCCTTGAATGCGAAACATTTGACCAACTGTGCGAAGCTGTAGCAAACAACACCGCTACAGCAGGAATGATGGCTATTGAAAACACTATCGCAGGTAGTATCCTTCCTAACTATGCACTGCTTCAAGCCTACAATCTATCTGTGATTGGTGAAACATACGTTCGCATTCAACATAATCTTCTAGCGCTTCCCGGACAAACGATCGACGACATTCACACCGTTCAGGCACATCCTATGGCATTACTGCAGTGTCGAGACTTTTTTGCGAAATATCGACATATTCACCTAGAAGAAGCCTTCGATACTGCTGGAATTGCAAAGAAAATTCGTTATGAGAATCTTCGTGGCGTAGCAGCAATTGCAGGATATCTAGCCGCTGAACTCTACCAACTCGATACCCTTGCAGAAAGCCTGGAGTCTAACAAGCAGAATTTTACGCGTTTTTTGGCAATTTCTCGTACAGCAAATCCCATAAGCCGCGAGTACAACAAAGCTTCTATTGGTTTTCGTGTTGCTCATACATCTGGCAGCCTTGCTGATGCGCTCAGTATTTTCAAGCGTAACCACATCAACCTCACCAAGATTCAGTCTATTCCCATCATTGGCGTTCCCTATGAGTACATGATCCATGTTGACATGGTATGGGACGACATTAGTGATTTTCAGCAGGCACTCCGTGAATTCAAGCCTCAAGCGCTAGAGCTTAAAGTCTTTGGTGTGTACAAAGAAGGAGAAAAAAATATTGATCTTACAACAAAGCACCGCATTAGTGTCCGCGAGCCTGATGATCCTGATGCTCCACACGAAGTGCTTGAGCCGAGCAAGAAGCACCTTGATGGGCGCATGCATATCCAATCGTGGCGGCAATGGATTCCACCAGCACGCGCAATTCCACAAGACTATATAATGATTTCTGGTCCATGTAGTGCCGAAACCGAAGAACAAGTTCTCGAAACAGCACGACGTATTGCCGCTACGGGTGTAGCAAGTGTTTATCGAGCAGGTATCTGGAAACCTCGTACTCGCGCTGGAGGGTTTGAAGGGCATGGAACAAAAGCTTTGCCATGGCTTCAACGCGCTAAAGCAGAAACAGGACTTCTCATGGCAGTAGAAGTTGCTACAGCACAGCATGTTGAAGACTGCCTCAAGCATGGTATTGACATTTTGTGGATAGGTGCTCGTACAACTGGAAATCCATTCTCTGTACAAGACATTGCTGACGCAGCACGAGGAACTGATGTTGGTATGATGGTAAAGAATCCTATCAGTCCCGACCTAGAGCTATGGATTGGCGGGATAGAACGGGTATATCGCGCTGGTATCAATAAACTTATTGGCATTCATCGGGGCTTTTCAACTCATGAAAAAAGCAAGTTTCGCAATCACCCCACATGGGCAATCCCCATGCAGTTCCGCGAGCGTTTACCTGATATACCGCTACTGAACGACCCTAGCCATATTACAGGCAAGAGAGAATTTCTTGCCGAAGTTGCCCAGAAGGCGCTTGATTTAGGCATGAACGGTTTTATTATTGAATCACACATCGACCCCGACAATGCATGGACTGATGCAGCACAGCAGGTTACCCCAGAAGCACTGCAAGAGCTCCTTGCAACCCTTGTATGGCAACCAGCTTACGGTACAAACACACATCAAGACACCTCCAAACTCGATATTCTACGTTCTGCCATAGACCGACTTGACGCAGAATTTGTTGAGCTTCTTGCGGCTCGTATGCACATCGTTCGTGAAATTGGCGCGTACAAGCGATACCACAACATGGATATCTTGCAACCAGCGCGCTGGGAAGAGATTATGCAGAAACGCCTTGCACAAGGCGGCAAGCTTGGACTAGGAGAAGAATTTATCAAAGCAATCTTTGCCGATATCCATAGAGAATCTCTCGCGCTTCAGGAGAGCTCATAGATAATCTGAAGCTCATACCAACCAATAACCAATAACGGCTACCTTTTGCTTGAGTGTTGCACTGAAGTCGCCCTTAATAGAGAAATTGTTCTTGCATCTTTAGTATCCAGACCGTATCTTTGTACTTCCTCACAAATAAAAAAGCAGGGATCGTAGCTCAGCTGGTTAGAGTATCTGCCTGTCACGCAGAGGGTCGCGGGTTCGAGCCCCGTCGGTCCCGCCACCAAAAAGCCCGTCAAATTCAGACTCTGACGGGCTTTTCTCATAATGTATAACTCCTCTATATCTCCTACTGTGCTCTCAACAATATCCGTACTCTAAATCTTGGTTTTGCTTGGTTTTGTGGTGTGTTCGGAATATATTTGAGCGTCTACACATGTTTAATATCACAAGCTACGCAGCTCCCCGCTATGTAAAAATTTTCCCCAACACATGCTCTCGTCAGAAGCATCTATCATCTGTGTTCACCTGCTATTGTACCACGGAGGGTTCTATGAATAACCAACTACTTATGCGCATACTACTGCTGTATGCTATAGTATTCCTCTCTACCGTACTGCTCCCCCTTCATGCACAGGAAGCTTCAATCCTTGATGATAAGGCACTTGAAAAAGAAAAAGAATACACCTCACTCGACGAAGCTCTCAAAAATCCGCAGAAAGTGTACAAGCTCGACCTAAGTCATAGTGGTTTGGTAGAATTTCCGTTGGAAATCCTCAAACTTCCTAACCTCCAACGCCTTAACTTGAGCCATAATGGGCTCGAGTCTATACCACCAAGCATTGCGCAATTAACTAAGCTACAGCACCTCAACCTTTCAACAAATGGACTAAAAAAATTGCCTGCTGAAATTGCAGGCCTCAAACATCTCAAATCGCTCGATATATCACAAAACCAATTCGTTGCGAGCGAACTCAACCGCGTCAAAAGCACACTGCCCCATACAGCCATCATTGACTAAATGATCCTCTCGCATTTGCTGAACAAACAAAGAAAAATTTGCATACTGCAAGAAAAAATTGCATCTTGGCAGCATAGTATCGCATTCTCCAGTTAAAAACGGTTTTTGCAGATGAACACTTTTTGCATTGACAGCAGGCTGTGGTGGTGGCGCTCTTCGCATGCACATGGGGCGAAGTAGTGCTCTGTATCACAAATGCCACCTGCAATGCACGATAACAACATCCAAGCACATCCTTTCGAGCCTACTGCCCCATCTGAGCAGTAGGTTTTTTTATGACCACCCGAAGAGAATCCTGACATGAAGCACTCAACGCGCCTTATAACCTCATATACAACACTTCTTGCAGATACATACACCCCCGTCAGCATGTATCTACAGCTGCGTGATGTTTTCCCGAATGCTATTCTACTGGAAAGCTCTGATTATCACGGTAATGAGAACAGTCGTTCGTATATCTGCTGTAAACCTATTGCAAGTTTCATCGTCGAGCGTGGAGAGATACAGTGTTCTCTACCCTGCGGCACATACTCTACACGCCGCATTGAGCACTACACCGACGTCATGCAAGCATTTGCTGACTTCTTGCAAGGATTTGAAGTTGATGAGTATCACGAACCCCTGCAACACATTGCCTGCTACGGAGTCTTTGGCTACATGGCATACGACGCTGTACAGTTTTGCGAAGATATCGTACTTGAGCAACACCTTGACCAAGAGCGCCGCCTTCCTCTCATACAATTTCATCTGTACCAGTATATTATTGCCCTGAACCACTTTACAAATGAGCTAAGCCTCATCGAACACAGACCAGAACACAGCTGCAACCAATCAACAGATTCTATCACAATAATAGCATCGCTGATTGACAAAAAGACCTTTGCCAGTTACCCCTTCGAAGCTTTAGGCGAAGAACACTCAAATTTTACCGATGAAGAATTTCTCGATACACTTCTGCGCGTCAAGCAGCACATTTACCGGGGCGACGTCTTCCAGATTGTCCTTTCGCGGCGCTTTCAGCAGAAATTCAAAGGTGATGATTTCAATGTGTATCGAGCACTGCGTAGTGTTAATCCATCCCCCTACCTTTTCTACTTTGACTACGGCTCCATGCGGCTGTTTGGCTCATCGCCTGAAGCACAAATCATCATCAACGGCACAACGGCAGAAATTCATCCGATCGCTGGTACATTCCGCCGCAGTGGCCATGATGCAACTGATGCAGAGCGTGCTCTTGCTCTACAACAAGACCCCAAAGAAAATGCCGAGCATGTCATGCTCGTTGATTTAGCACGCAACGACCTTAGCAGGCATTGTACAAATGTTCATGTTGACGTGTACAAGGAAATTCAGTACTATTCTCACGTTATTCATCTCGTTTCGAAAATTAGTGGTACGCTCAATGGCAACCATGACTCGCTGCGTATTGTTGCTGACACATTCCCAGCAGGCACACTCTCTGGCGCACCAAAGTATATGGCAATGAAGCTCATTGACCGCTACGAGCGCGGCG
>JANWZB010000012.1 GCA_025055035.1 Candidatus Kapaibacterium sp. | reverse complement strand
CCACAGGCAGAAATCAGGAGACCATATATGATACCGCGCTTGTATCCAATCTTATTCAAAAGATCGATGCCCAGCAGACGCTCAACTCCATAAAGTAATAGCGATCCCATGAAGTAGGCAAAGTAAAACGCAAGATCGATAAGCTGCGATTGAAACTGCGTGAGCTGAAAGTGTACTTTGCAAAAAGGAATGAAAACGCCATTTGATGCTGCGAGGAAGCCCCAGAAGAAAAACACGGTAACAAGCGTGAGGAATTTGGGCATGTCTGTTGATGCACCGCGAGGCACAGCGTAGGACGAAGAGGTTGTGGACATAAGGTATTGCTAAACAAGTGAAACAGAATAGGGTTGTCGGGTGTGGTATAGCATCGCGTGCTAGACGACGCTAATCTTCCTTTCGAAACTGTGTAGTTTTCCATGCTGCAAACAAATGCTTTACGCGATTGCGCTGATATTTCCCTGTGGTTGTTGTGGGCAGAGAGTCAGTGAAGACAACAACTTTTGGGGCTTTGTGGAATGGCATGTGCCTGTAGCAATACTCAAGGATTGCTGTCTTTGTGGCTTCTGTGGCCAGCTCAAAAGACTCTGGTATGACAAGTGCTCCGACTTCTTCACCATAAAAGTCATTCTCAAAGCCTACACAGATTCCAGCTTTAACACCCGGTGCACGTGCCAGCACTTCATCTATTTCTAAGGGAGCAAGGTTAACACCACCACGAATGATAAGCTCTTTGAGCCGACCTGTAATGAAGAAATATGGCCTGCCTGTAGCATCAGGGGCAAAAAATCCCTCATCGCCGCTACGAAACCAACCATGTGCAAAAGTGTGTTCATTGGCACTAGGGTTATTGTAATATTCTTTCATGACGTTTGCTCCGCGAATCACGATTTCGCCGCGCTGCATTGCTCCGAGTGCATTTCCGTGCTCGTCATGGATTGCCATCTCATTGACAGGCAACGGACCACCGATGCTTGGGAAGCCGTAGTCGTACATCCAGTGACGATGGTCATCAGCGCTAAGATCAATTGGTAGATAACATGAGTAGCATGTTGTTTCCGAAAGTCCGTAGCCATGAATAATCCGTATGCCAAACTGCTCTTCAAAGCGCTGAGCAAGCGAGCACGTGAGTGGTCCGGCACCGCAAATCACATACCGTAGACTCTGAGGCACAGTAGGTGTAGAAGACTGCGCAGCATCAAGCAAAAAGGCTAGAAGCGTTGGGACAACAGAGACGATGTGCACATTCTCTGCCGCAATACGCTCAAAGAAGCGCTCTGTTTGAAATTTTCTGTTGAGAACAGTAGATGCACCAACGAGGAATGGCGTTGTGTGAGTAACAATTGTTCCGTTGACGTGGTGGACAGGCAAAACACACATGAGTCGTGATTGTTCGCCCAGATGATGCCAGCGAGCGATAGCTTCTGAATCTGCAAGAATGTTGCGCTGAACAAGCACTACTCCTTTAGGATGTCCTGTTGTACCGCTTGTATAAACGATAAGGCATTCGTCATCAAGACGCGATACATAGTGTTGAGGAGTGTAGGGTGTCATGCTGTGAGTGCAAGTGTGTAGTCCTCCGGGCGTTGTTCTATCGTCAAATACAGTAAATATTCGTATCGTATGTGGTACAATTGCAGTGATGCGCTCCCGATAGTCCTCACGGCAAAAAACAACCTTTGCGCAAGAGTTCGTAAGAATATAGCGAAGGCGTTCGTTGTCTTCGCTCATGTTCAAGGGTACAACACACAGGTCAGCTAGCCACGCAGCAAAGTACTGGACGATAGTATCGGGGTGGTTGTGTGCAGCTGTAGCGATGCGGTCTCCACGCTGTAGTCCCAACGACAGCATGAACGCTGCTGTTCGGCGTACCTCTGCGATAAATGCATGATAGCTATATTCTACGCGGCGGTTGAGTTCGTCATAGTATATAAGAAATGTTTTGTCGGTGCTAAGGTGCTCGCGCTGTGCAATGAGTTGTGCAAAAGAGCAAGAAGAAACAGGAAAGTTTTCGGGCGGGATACCGTGTGTTGTTTGTGCGAGGCGAATGTTGTCCTGCAATCTCATAGTGCCGCATAGTGATAATTACCAAACGACCAGCATAATTATAGCAAATGCGTCGAAAGCAATGCTCGTGCACACATATACACAGCTTATGTGCGGGGTAGTGGTGGCATAGACTTGATTTTATTGCGGAGTGCTTCGAGGATTTTGTTCGAGCGCTCGATTTGATGAGGCGTGCGCAGTTGTCTGTTCGTAATACGTTCAAATGCAATCTGCGAACAGAGAAGCGCTATAAGGTACTCATCAGCTGAACGGTGCTCACGAAACGGTAGGTCAATGTATGCTTCGGGAATTGTGCCTATTTGAGCTTCCTGCTCAAGCTCTGTGCGAATCCGAATATATTCATATCGCATTGAGCGGGCAAATGCTACACACATACCGATAAATGCTGCAATGACAAAAAGAAAGCCAAACACATTGACAGTGTAAGAAGTAGATGTAACAAAATAGTTCCAGCCTATGTGCAGGACAATAGCAGGGATGATGCCATACAGCGCCATACGCTTGGGAATATCGCCATACTGCCAGCGTCCGTATCCTAGAAATGCAGCAAACACTGATGATGACAGAGCATGCATCGTTGCAGAGAAAAATGTTCTGTAGAGTACAAGCTGTATCCAGCCCTCATCAGCAGCTGCATGTTCTATGAAGTAAATGAGATTTTCTGACATTGCAAAGCCAAAGCCTACAGTCGAACCATATACAATCCCGTCAGTAAGGTTATTGAATTCTCGAAGATTCGTCGTAATGCTGAAAACAGACGCTTTCAGAAGCTCTTCGACGATGGGACCAAGAAGAGCGACAGACACGAGCAAAATCGTTCGTTGTTCTGCTGGTGCGTCGGTCAGCGATAATCCGGTAACGCCAAGCCATTCTTGTATTTGCCCATTAATGAGCGCTGCGCCGCTTACAGCGATGAGTGCGCCCCATAGGAAGTGAAATGTAACAAGCCATAGCGGCTCAGGGTCGTACTTGTCCAGTCGTCGTACGACGTAGATGAAGAGAAGCATGGGAATAATTGCTAAGGGAAAAGCAAGGAGAATTTTGTATCCCATAGTACCACCTTCGGAGAACAGTGTGAGAACAGCAGAGAGTGTATAGCACGCGTTTCAACAAGTGTGTGGCAAAAAATACAATAATCCGAATAGACGAGCAATAAAAACTCACTACTGCTACGCAGAATGCTGATAAGGTAGAGGTACACTTATCGCTGCGGTAGTTTGACTTCGACTTGGATAAAGCGATTGTATAAGCGTCCTTCGGGGAGAGTGTTGGTATAGAATGAAGCAATCCCTCCACCTGCAACAATCATATCGGGGAAGTTGATTTGTGCTGCAAGATTTTGTGCCTGCTGTTCAGTAAGGGCTCTAGGGTTGTTGCCTGCTGTGCGACTATCTACATAGCCTGTGATGGCAACTTTTGCTCCAGGGCGGATACCTTTGCGCATGATAGCAACAAGTTGGCGCTGAACGCTTGCATCAGCGTTTGAATATGCGCTGACACCCTGCATTGCCGAGTACACATGGTAAATGTCTGTACGCGTGCCACTGCGTCCAGTGGAAGCTGAAACAAGCTCTATAGGGAGATACATGTACGGAGAGCGCACTGTTCTACTATTACGGTCTGTTACTTCGAGTCGCAGCCCAATTTCCTGTGTACCTTGAGGCAAACTATCGAGTGGTGCGCTTGCGAGATTCCACTCAAAAGCTTGAGGATATACACTGCCACCACGTACAATCTTAAGGGGAATGTCATCTTGGAGGGCTTCGAATTTCCATGATTGAACACCCGCTGGAGCGTTGATATCAAATCGTACCCGTAGCGTTGGTGGTGTAATAACCTTACCGCGATAGTCGAAGCGCAATTCATCAAAGATTTCTGGGACATCACTTGTCATTTCAACACGGCGCTGTTCCTCCATTTCTTGGGTATCGTTTTCATCTGACTGGAACGTTGTGCGCGAGAGCACAGAAATACGACTTGCTGTAATACCCCACACCGTTACAAGGTATTGCTTGACAGCTTCGGCACGTGCGATAGCAAGTGATTTGTCGTTATGCTCCACGCTTGCATCTGCCATGCCTACCAGGGTAAGCTTTGCTTTCGTTCTTGTGCTCATGCGTTGCCCAACAATGTTAAGCACATGGTAGTAGGTATCTATGTCGCTCAGCGAAGCAAGATTGTCGGGTTTGAAGCGTGAGCGCTCGCTAGCAGCTATCGTGTGGTAGCGTGTAGGTATCGTAGCGCTGTTTGCGTCGAAGAAGATAGCGTTGAGAATATAGCGTGATTTTGTCGCCGTAACTTCCTCGATGCGAAGAACTGGATTAGATAGTTCCCTACCGTCTGTGCTTACACCAGCAACAGAGAGAATCTTTGCTGTAGGTGGCTGTGTGGATGCTGGTGTAGTATTCTGGACAAACACAGACTCTGAAGATGCCTTTTGCCGAGGCGTTTCGGCTGGAAATGCGATGTTTGTTGGATTGGGAGAGAAGCGCAGGGAAATACCAGCACGCAGGGCGTTGACACGCCATGCTCGTTCCGGGTCCTGAAGAAGGCTAAACAGTGATACTGTGGGAAGTTGGAACTGATAGAACACTTCGGGAGCAAGGAGCATTGTTCCTTCAGCGTTTAGGGGGATTTCGTAGCTGATGCCACCTGTCAGCCATAAGGGAACAGAACGAAATGTCGGGATATTATCATACACCTCAGCGCGGATAGAGCTTTGTGAACCATTTGGCAGCACAAAGACGTAGTTTGGGTCAAGGCTTTCCTCATATTGCCGTACACGGCGCTGTAGTGTGTATCCTGCTGTCCCGCCAGCATATATTGAAAGATACCGTAGAGGTCGTAGCCACAAGAGCACTTGAGCATCGAGCGTGCCAAGCTGCGCCGCAGCAACATATCCAATGGGTAGCTCGAAAGGTTGATTATCAATGCTTGCAGGGACAGTCTCGCGCGAGCGAAATGTTGCACCGAAGCTTGAGTATCCAGCTCGTATAGCAACACCAAATGAGGAGAATAGCGGAAACTCAAACATACCGCCTGCGGAACCAAGCAGACCATCAACGCCTGTAATGGAGTTTACCGGAGAGAAAGGTATACCAAATGGTGTTGATATCAGGTCTTTGAAGGTAGGCTGGTGCTGGTTGTAGCTAGCTTGCGCATAAACACCATAGCGGATGTAGGGCGTTGGAATAGCCCGCATGGTGCTAGATTCTTGATCGGCAGTACTGAGCTGGGCTGCGTTAGTATCACGTGGCGTTGTGCTAGGAAGCGATGTCGGACGGTCTTGTGCTACCAGTTGCACTGAGCACAACAGTAGCATCCAAGTAACACTTAAGCAATAGTGAACGAGAGTGCGAGACTGTATTGTAGGTGAATGGTGCAAGAGATAAACCATAGCGAATCAATGTGGTTATTGACGAGAGATAATAATGTGCCGGCTGAATATTTCATTCTGAGCACGGGCGATGAGGGTATAAACGCCCGATATCAAGTCGCGTGTATTGATAGAGATATTGTACGTACCTGCATCGTCGAACAACAAGCGCTCTGTATACACAGGAGTACCTATGCTGTTCACAAGAGTAAGTTCAAGGGGTACAGCATTAGACAGCGATATAAGCACATGAATCTCATATAGTGCTGGGTTGGGTGCAACGGCAAACGATGTTAGTAGAGCCTGTGCTCGAGGTCGAATAAGCCGCCCGTAAGTCTCGACTGCGAGGCTCGTATCGCGAAGAATTTTGCGGATGTATGTACGTGTCTGTGTCGATCCGGACAATTCATCGTTCCACGTGAATTCGGCAAGGCGTAGTGCTGTTGCTGTAGTATCTGTGAGGAGAACACGTGCCTGAAATTCTGCAAGCAGGACATTGCTCGTGCGCTGTGCGCGGGCAGATGGAATATTGCGCAGACGGATGCGATTAGGTGTGATACTATACTGCTGGCTACTAAGTGCCGATGGCTGAGTGATCCGAAGTGGCAGTAGAACGTTTGCATTTTCTAGCCAAATGTCTGCTGAAAATATCTGTGCTCTGTCTCTATACACTGGAGCATCTAAGCCAGTAGAGCGCTGCAGTACAAGCTGAACGTTCACCGTGTCGCCAATCTGCGGGCGTGCAGCGTTGTTAGATAATGGAGCAACGCGGAACGCAATATCAGTTTCAGCACACACAACGTGACTACTGGGCGGAGTACAAAGTACACCACGCCCTGAAAGCAACGCATAGATCGTGTCACCTGCTGATGAGCGAAAGCGTACAACACCTTGATGCAACACTGTATCTCGAGGAGTGAAGGTCAAGATTGTAGTTGTGGGTGTGCGCTGTGTTACTGTGCTGCGGGTGAATGCTGGAGCAAAATCGAACGCAGCGCGCGGTGCAAGGCGTGGTGGGAAGAGTTCAGCACTCAGAATGTCGATAGGGGTGGATTGCTGCGGGCTAAGTCGCAGCTGAAGACCACGCCGCTCGCTGTCGTGCAGTATACCATGACCAAAGTCAAGCTGTGGTGGGTCGAGAAACAGACGCTGTTGCGTGGCTGGTGGAGTAATAAAATATAGAGGTACTGACCATGTACTGCTTGTAACGCTGTTGCTTGCTCGTACTGTCCAAGCGTATGCAGTATTAGGCTGGAGTGTGAATGTGGGTTGGGTACTAGTAACGCGATTCACTGTAGTTGTAAAAATAGGAGAAGCTAAGCCTGTCTGCTCCGAAAATACTGCTTCTACGCGGGCAATCTGAATAGTATATGCTGTTGGTGTAGATACAAACTCCGATGGAAGCCACGATAGAGGTGGTGCTAAGCTAACTGGTACACGTCCGTCAGGCTGAGTTGCTACAGGCACAAGAATGGGTGGCGCAAGAATTGGTGTTGTGCGAAATCCGCGTACAACAACACGTACAACGCGCTCGCAAGGCTCATAGTGCAAGGTTAGTGTGTCAAGAAATACACCGTCGCGCGGTGGATCGAAGATAAGGGGAATATTGAGCGTCTGTCCCACAGCAATACGTGTACCAATACCTCCAGTAGCACGAAATGCTCCTGTGACACTGCGCACAGAGGTAAGCGTCAAGACTGTGCTATCAGGGCTGATGTTGGTGAACCGGAGGGTTTGTGGTGCGGATAACCGAAAAAATGTGTTGACAGTGTCGAAGCGAACGTCTGATGGGGCAGAGGCTTGCGGCTGAAGAATGTCAATAAAAATTGATGTTGTTAATGGAACGCCTGTCCCGTCGCGGTCGGTAACGGTGAGAGTGTACCGCGTTGGTTGTCGGGGGGATACAAATGCGCGAATTGTTCCGTTGTTATCGATACTAAACGAATCAACAGGTGGCGACCACACAACGCGAAATGGTGGAACACCGCTTGAAATAGCTACTGTTAATGGTGTACGAGCGCCGGGACAAATGCGTGTTTGAGGCGTTGCAATCGGAGAAATGCTAAATGGAACGACATCAAGTGTCGTTTCCGCAAACTGACCATCAGCATTTGTGAGTCGTAGGGTCAGTGTTGCCTGCGATGTTACTAGTGTTGCTGGCACGCTCACAACAACGCGCGACGAAGTAGTGTTTTCAAGAACTTGTAGCGGAACATCTGCTAGACGTACAAAGAGAGGTGTCTGTCCGGGCATATCGACGTTGCGCTCAGTAAAGAAGTGTTGCCCACGAATTGTGAGAATAAACGTGCTGTTACCGATACTAACGCGTGGTGGATCGAGCTCCGTGATGCGAGGTGGAAAGGCGCGAATACGAAAGGGGAAATCAAAAAATTCGCCGTTGGGGTTCGTAACGCGCACAAATCGTCGTCCGGGCTCAGCAATTGCTTCCTGCGGAACGCGCGCAAGGAGAAACGATGTGCCGACACGACTGATAACTTCTAGCGGTATATCGCCAAACCGCACTGTTGCACTACTATCAGGTCTAGTCGGGTGATGAAAAAACGTGCGTCCTCGAATGTCGAGAATGAAAGGCGGGCTGCCAGCAGTAACAGAATCCGGCTCAATATCCCTAATAAATGGTGATATAGCACCCGAAACAGTAAAAAATGCTGTTGTTCGTTGTCCGTCAGCATTTTGTAGAGTGATAGTTTTCAAGCCCTCCGAGGCAAGCTGAGAAACGGGAATTTGGAATACAACAGATGTAGGCGACCATCGCACAAGTGCTTGACCTACTCCATCGAAGAGAACAAGTGGATTATTGAAGTTGCTCCCTGTAAGTGTAACTTCCAAAGGTGCTCCCGTCAGTCGAGATGGTGTGGAAGATGGCGAGACAAGAGAGATGATTGGAGGACGACTGGCAAAGATAGATCCGCGCAGGATATTCGATCCGGCTGCGACGAATAAATAGGTATCAAACGGCAAAAGAGAACGTACTGAGCTAATAGGAAAGCCAGTGTTGATATTTGTCCAAAACTGCCCGGCAGTAGCTGTCGCATAGACGCCAGTACTTGTTGAAGCGTAGAGCCGTGTTCCTGCTACTGCTAGCGCCGTAACAGTAGGGTTATTGAGATCGTTATTCACTGCTGTCCACGTCCGACCGGTATCCATAGATTGGAAAACCCCAGCACCGTTTGTTCCAGCAAATACGCGTAGTCCGAGAGTTGCAAATGATGTAACCGAAAGAGGGAATAGCCCTTGTTGTGGTTGTTTCCAGCTATCGTTTGCGATTTCTAGGTCGATGTAGAGCACGCCTTCATTTGGTGTCCCTGCAAATAGGCGCTGCTGAAAAATGTGGAGTGTGGAGATATATTGTGTGGAGGAAAGACCACGATTGAAATGCTCCCATGTAATGCCGTCATCGAATGTACGAAAGACTCCGTGCGCCGAACCGAGAAAAATCGCCTTACGACCGGCAACCTGCCCAACAACACCAGCAGTAATAAATGATGTCCCAAAGCCACCAACTGGTGCAGTGCGCACAGGTACTAGGTCCCAGCGCTGTCCTGCATCAATTGTTCGAAATAGTCCGTTAGTTGTTCCTGCATAAATCGTAGACCCATCGGTGAATAGTGTATTGACGGTTAGTGCTGTCAATCCTGTATTGACGGGATTCCACGTGCGTCCTGAGTCGGCAGAGCGGAAAACCCCAAAGCCGGACGTCGCTGCAAAGAGTAGCGTCATCGGTGCAAAGCGGTTTGGAGCAGAGACAAGAGCAGTAATATTCACAACACGCGGTGGTGTAAAACTGATAGGTAAGCCTTGGCTGTATATTTCCCAATGTAGTGTTGTAATGCCTTCTTGTGCAGTACTTGTAGAGCTCGTACAATGTAGCGCAAGAATCAGCATGAGAATATGCAGAGGGCAATAGAAACGATAATAGTTTGCGGTTCTATGTTGCCAGCAGCGTACACGCTGACAGCAGCAGCAAGCGATGGCGGTAAGAAAATGAGTGCAATAATGCTGTACACAATACAAAAAGTTCATATGCTTATTGGCAATTCATCTGTGTTGTTCTGAGAGTACAAGAAACTGTTGGAGCTCAAAGTGTTCAATAATAGAACATTTTGACGCATCAAACATAGATGCAATACATGTAGCAGAAGGTATGCACAGACCGTGCCATCTTCCTCAACCAGTGTGCAAAACAACATAACAACAGGAGAGCAACAGCTTACAAATAGTTAAGTTACATAACTTTATCCGTTTGCGCATAATAATTTTGTTCCAAACCAAAAAGGAAATATGTAACTTTGCAGCTTGGCATTACGCATCACTACCAAGCTATGAATGTTACTGTGTCTGTCGATATAATTTCTGTCGATATAATAATTGTGTCTATCGATTTTTGCTATACCACTCAATGACATCGCGCGAGATTAGACAATCATTCTTGGACTTTTTTGCATCGAAGCAGCATCGCATTGTTCCTTCCGCACCTGTGATACCGCACGGAGACCCAACTCTGCTATTTACAAACGCAGGGATGAATCAGTTCAAAGATGTGTTTTTGGGGAAAGGGAAACGTGACTACGTGCGTGCAGCCGATACACAAAAGTGCATTCGTGTATCAGGAAAGCACAATGATCTTGAAGAAGTAGGGTACGATACGTATCACCATACATTTTTCGAAATGCTAGGAAACTGGAGCTTTGGTGATTACTATAAAGCCGAAGCAATTGAGTGGGCGTGGGAGCTGCTTGTTAAGGTTTGGAAGCTTGAGCCGGAGCGTCTTCATGCGACTGTGTACAAAACAGATGAGGAGGCTGCAAAGCTTTGGGAACGGTATTTGCCTAGGGAGCGGATACACTACTTTGGCGAGAAGGACAATTTTTGGGAAATGGGAGAAACAGGACCATGCGGACCATGCAGCGAAATTCACTATGACCGCACACCCGACCTGTCAGGGGGAAAGCTTGTAAATGCTGGTGCTCCCGATGTTATTGAAATATGGAACTTGGTGTTTATTCAATACAACCGCACTGCCGACGGAACGCTTGAGGAGTTGCCGGCAAAACATGTAGATACGGGCATGGGATTCGAACGCATCTGTGCAGTTATCAATGGTAAAGTGTCGAACTACGATACAGACGTCTTTACTCCACTACTCGATGCAATTGCTGCGATGAGTGGGCACAAATATTCTGGCGCGCTCGATGATATGTATGCGATTGCTATGCGCGTAATGGCAGACCATATCCGCACAGTGAGCTTCTCTATTGCTGATGGGGCTTTACCCGGTAACGAAGGACGAGGCTATGTACTGCGAAGAATCTTACGCCGTGCATCCCGATACTCGCGCAATCTCGGGTTTCGAGAGCCTGTCTTGTACAAGCTTGTCCAAACGCTTGCTGATACAATGGGCGATGTGTTCCCAGAAATCCGAGAGCAACAAAAAACCGTGGAACGCGTGATTCAAGCAGAGGAAGAAGCTTTTCTCCAAACATTGGAACGAGGACTCGAGAAGTTCGACGATATTGCACGTCGGATGGAATCCCATGGGCTACAACGGATATCAGGCGCAGATGCATTCCTCCTATACGACACCTTTGGTTTCCCACTAGATTTAACGCAGCTCTTGGCACGAGAGCGTAGAATGGTAGTGGACGACACCGAATTTGCTACACTTATGGAGCAACAACGCGAGCGCTCCCGCAAAGCGCGAAAAATTGCACTACAAGAAGTAGAAACGCTTGCGATAAGTAGCCAGACAGAGTTTACAGGATATACAGAGCTTCAAACTGAGGCAACAGTGCTGCACGTGCATGGAAATCAAATAGTACTCGACCGCACGCCGTTTTATGCTGAAATGGGAGGCCAAGTTGCCGATAAAGGTATGATTACACTGGGAGGCATAAGTTATACTGTTCTTGATGTCCAGAAATCTGGCAATGCTATCGTGCATATATGCGATAGAGATGTTGAACCTCTTGTTGGTACAAAAGCGCTAGCCACAGTGGATAAGCGCTATCGTGCGGATGTTGCTGCGAATCATTCTGCAACGCATCTGTTGCACGAAGCATTACGACGCGTTTTAGGGACACATGTTCAGCAAGCTGGTTCTCTAGTGGCTGCTGAAGGCTTACGCTTTGATTTCCCACATTTCCAAAAGGTCTCACCTGAAGAAATACAAGCAATTGAGGAAATGGTGAATGAGAAAGTGCGTGAGAATATTCCGGTGCGTACGCTTGAACTTCCGATTGATGAAGCGCGGAAGATTCCGGGAGTGAAAAGCTTCTTTGGCGATAAATATGGCGACACAGTACGGGTTGTGGTTATTGATGATACGTTTTCGGCGGAGTTCTGTGGCGGCACCCATGTGCGTAGCACGAGCGAGATCGGTGTATTCAAAATCGTTGCAGAATCGTCGATTGCTGCTGGAACACGCCGTCTGGAGGCTATTACCGGAACAGGTGTACTGCACTATATTGCTCAGCTCCAACAACGCATTAATGAACAGCAGCGCAGCTACGAAGAACTCCAGCAGAAACTCAAGCAGCTTGAGAAAGAACTCTCTAAAGTCCAAGTGCATGCACTTACTCAGCAAGTGCAAGGCTTTCTTGCAAAAGCCCGCCTTGCTAATGGCGGTCACCTGCGTGTCGTTGCTGAGCAGGTTGATGTTGCACACATTGACCAGCTTAAGGCTCTCGGCGACGAACTACGCAATGCTCTTGGAAAGCAGGGTGTAGGTCTGTTAGCAAGTGTTGTAGAAGGCAAAGTGCAGCTTGTATGCGTTGCTACTGACGATGTCAAAGAGCGGTATCCTGCAGGAAAGATTGTTGCTGCTCTTGCGAAGGAGCTTGGCGGCGGTGGTGGTGGTAAATCGCACCTTGCTACTGCTGGCGGCAAAGATATACACAAGCTTCCTTCCATGCTGCAAGATTTTGCCGCATTTGTTGAGAAATTCTAGGTTATTAGGTGCTGAGAGGTATCATCACCTTGTGGTCTTTTGCAAGCGACTATGTATATTCTGGGTATATCGGCATTTTATCATGATTCGGCAGCGGCTCTGTTGCGTGAGGGGGAGATTGTTGCTGCGGCACATGAGGAGCGATTTACGCGTAAAAAGCATGATGCGGGATTCCCGCGTAGAGCAATCGAATATTGCTTACGCGAAGCAAATATCTCTTTGAGTGCAATAGATGCATTTGCATTCTATGATAAGCCCCTGTTAAAGTTTGAGCGACTCCTAGAAACGTACTATGCCTTCGCTCCACGTGGCTTGCGCTCATTCCTACTGTCTATGCCTGTATGGCTGAAAGAGAAAATGTTTCTCAAAAAGCTTATACGCGATGAGCTTAAAGCTATCGAAGAGGATGCAAATCTTGCATCAATCACTATGCTCTTTCCTGAGCACCATTTATCGCACGCTGCAAGCGCATACTATGCTTCGCCATTTTCTGAGGCGGCAATACTGACCATAGATGGCGTCGGGGAATGGGCAACTGCTTCTATTGCCCATGGAAGCGGTGCCAATATTACAGTTCTCAAGGAGCTACACTTTCCGCACTCGGTTGGGCTACTATATTCAGCGTTTACATATTTTCTGGGTTTCAAGGTGAATTCTGGGGAGTATAAGCTCATGGGTCTTGCTCCCTACGGCGACCCGACATCGCCTGACATAGAACGCTACATGCAGATTATCTATGATAACATCTGCACCGTGTATAATGATGGTTCTGTGTGGCTGAATCAGGAAGTGTTTGACTATGCGACAGGACTGCATATGGTCAGAGACGATGTATGGGAGAAACTCTTTGGATTTCCTGTGCGTAAAGGAGAAGGCGAGCTTACCCAGCAACAGTGTAATCTCGCGCTAGCAATTCAGCGTGTCACAGAGGATATTGTGCTCAAGATGGCAAGCGAGGCACAGCGTTTGACAGGTTCAAGGCGCTTAGCAATGGCTGGCGGTGTTGCGCTCAACTGTGTCGCGAATGGTAAGCTTCTGAGAACGGGTATATTCGATGAGCTATTTATTCAGCCAGCCGCTGGAGATGCCGGAGGAGCATTAGGTGCTGCATATGCAGCGTATCACATTTATTACGGTAAACCGCGTGTTGCCCTTCATGGGCGCATGGATGCTATGAATGGGGCATATTTAGGTCCGGAGGCGTCAAACTTTGCTATCGAAGAAACTGCCAAGAAGTTTGGTGCTGTGTATAGATACTACGAGGATTTTCAGGCGCTTGTGGAAGATATTGCCAGCATTCTTGCCGACGGCAAAGTTGTTGGTTGGCATCAAGGTCGTATGGAGTGGGGTCCGAGAGCGCTAGGCAATCGTAGTATTCTTGCTGATGCTCGTAATCCTAATATGCAAAAGCATCTGAACCTTAAAATTAAGTATCGTGAGGGATTCCGCCCATTTGCGCCATCGGTACTTGCCGAAGATGCAGCAGAATATTTTGATATCAATGTTCCCTCGCCGTATATGCTGCTAATAGCAGATGTTGTTGAAAAGCGGCGTAATCCTTTGCCTGCCGGCTATCATGCGCAAGATTCGCGAGAAAAGTTGTACTTTGTTCGCTCGGATTTGCCAGCAGTTACCCATCTGGATTATTCTGCTCGATTACAAACTGTGCACAAGGAAACAAATCCACGCTACTACGCTCTGTTATCTGCATTCAAAAAGCTGACGGGCTACGGTGTACTTGTGAACACAAGCTTTAATGTACGTGGCGAGCCTATTGTGTGTACGCCAGAAGACTCATATCGCTGCTTTATGAGGACAGATATGGACTATCTAGTCATTGGTAACTTTGTCTTCGATAAAGCACAACAACCGGAGTTGAAAGAAAGCGATGCAGGGAAAGCAATGCTGACGAGCGACTAAACTTGTGTAAAATGCTTCGATATGAACACAGTACTTGAGAACATACGTCGGTTATATGTCGGTATAAGCATTACGCTTTTGAACACTATACTACTTGCGGTCATAGTGGCTATTGTGTTAGAGTTTATTGCAGGTTGGCTGCTACGATACCAAGCGTCGTCTCAGGATGTAGCTACTGCTCTTGTTGACAATGCCTATGAGGGTATGGCATGGAAAGAGCAGTTTTTCAAAGATGTTGCGGCATATCAAGTGGCAACGGGTGGAGCACAGGTATACGAGCCATATTCTTTGTGGAAAAATCCTGATTTTAGAAGCCCGTCGTTTACGGTAGAGCAGGGATATCGAAAAACTGTACAGCCTGTCTATACTCAGGAAGACTCTGTTGTTCACATCTGGATGTTCGGTGGTAGCACAATGTTCTGTGCTGATACACCTGATGACTGGACAATAGCATCTAGGCTTGCCTATAAGCTTCGCGAAGCATATCCCAATAGAAAGTTTAAGATTAGCAACTATGGGCTTCCAGGCTTTGTGTGCGACCAAGAAGCAATTTTATTGTCGAAGCTTCTTATGTCGGGGCAGTGCCCAGATGTTACCATTTTCTATGATGGCTTTAATGAGGCCCATCTAAAGGTTGCCATGGCAAAGCCTATACCACATGGATTTTACACTATGTATGAACAAATTTATCGTTCAATCAAGGAGCGTCTTTGGGCAAATCTTGTCTGGAAGTCATCTTTTCTTACACTTGCTATGCGTTCGCTGAGCCGCGACACACAGTTTGAAAAAGATGAGCGTGTCCTACAAGCGCGCTCGCAAGTAGTTGCTGCAAGCTACGCTCGTGTCATAGATTTTGTGCAGCATCTTGCACAGGTATATGGATTCCGTGCCTACTTCTTCTGGCAACCGTCTCTGCTTACTACTGGTAAGAAGTTAACAGCAAACGAAGCAGCGCTGCGGAATATGATATTACAAAACAACGGTCCGGGATATCGTATTCTGCTCGAAACAGTACGAGCAACAATTTTCCGCAATCCAGATATGCGTGTTCAGTACACCTTTGACATCAATGACGCTTTGGATTCTGTAAACACAACAGCATTTGTTGATTACGCCCACTTAGGACCATACGGCAATGATGCAGTTGCGGAGAAAATGCTACAGTGTTTACGCTCACGTGGTTTATTATAAAGCTTCAACAGCTTGTTTTGTGTTATGTGATACTACTTCGTGTGTGCAGTATGGACTTTCTTGCTGACATCTGGAATTTTCTCAAAGAGCGCAAAAAGTGGTGGCTGTTGCCCATGATTCTTGTTCTGCTGCTTATAGGTACGCTTGTTG
Source organism: Candidatus Kapaibacterium sp. (assembly GCA_025055035.1). Classification (GTDB taxonomy): domain Bacteria; phylum Bacteroidota; class Ignavibacteria; order Kapaibacteriales; family UBA4661; genus PH2015. Next base: position 28,573 of record JANWZB010000012.1, on the reverse strand, counting down.
TATTAGCGGGTAGTAGCGCTATCGCTCCTTTTATTTATACGCTCTTTTAGCGTGTAGCGTGTGAAACCCCGGAACCTTCCCGTTTTGACGGACTATACGGGCAGTATGACATCATCCTCTTCACCATCCTTCGGAATTGAGCGAGAACTTCGCACACTTATCGTGTTATCGGCTGGTGTGCTCGTTTTATACTTTGTATTCCACAAAGTATGGCTTTTGTGGGTAGTACTAGCAATTCTTCTGATTGGCGCTTTTGCAAGGAGACTGGCTTTCAAGCTTGCTTGGATATGGATGCGTATAGCCGAATTTCTGGGCATGATAAACTCGCGCATCTTACTCTCGCTCGTGTTTTTTCTTATCCTTGTACCACTAGCGCTCGTACGCAGAATGGTGATGCGCCGTGATGTCCTTAAGATCAGACGTCTATCATGTGTACAGGAAGTATCCCTCTATCATACACGCAATCACCAGTATGAAGCACGGGATTTACGCAACCCTTGGTGAGGCGAATCATCATGCTCCGGGAGCAGTAGGGTATTGCATGTGTTATGCGATTCCGATGATGTGAGCAAAATATGCATACTCTAAGGTCTCTAAAGTGACACAACGATGAAACTGTCCTTGAGACAAACTATACACTTATGAAGCTTCTTAATATCGGCTGTGGAAAGCACTTTCATGAAGCATGGGTAAATATTGATCTTATTTCGACATCGCCACACGTACGTGCACACGATGTGCGCAAGGGGCTACCATATCCAGATAACACATTCGATGCTGTCTACAGTTCGCATGTCCTTGAGCATTTAACTCCCGAAGCCGCGTATGCTGCACTACGAGAGCAGTTTCGCGTGCTCAGGCCTGGTGGGATAGTGCGTGTGGTTGTGCCTGATTTGGAAAACAAAGCTCGCGAGTATATTCGCCTTCTTGAGCAAGTTGTAGCAGTGAATCAAGTAGCTGAAGCAGATTATGACTGGATAGTGGTAGAATTGCTTGACCAAATGGTTCGAGATAAAGGAGGTGGGAAAATGGGCGAGTATATTCTCCAGCCTCAGCTGAGCAATTCTGAATATGTAGTTCGTCGTATTGGAGATGAAGCTGAAGAGTGGCTATCTAAAACCCAAAAAACAAACGCTAACATTACGCATCATTCGCTCCTAACACGTATCCGAGACAAGGGAATAAAGATTCTCGTACAGAGAGTGCGTGAGCGTCTTGCCGCTTTGTGTGTTTTGTGTATTGCTGGAGTTGATGCGTACAAGGCGTTTCATGAAGGGCTCTTCCGTGCTTCAGGCGAGGTACACCGCTGGATGTACGACAGATTCTCACTCGGCCGTTTGTTACATAAAGTAGGGTTTGTGGACATACGTGTTTGCCGTTTTGATGAAAGTTATATTCCGAGCTTTTCTGCGTATTATCTTGATGGTACCTTGCGTGGCACAATACGTAAGGCTGATTCTCTTTTTATGGAAGCTATAAAGCCATGACACAGGTGTCTCAGACTTATCGCGTTGTTCATCTTGCTACAACTGACGTTGGCGGTGGAGCTGCTATTGCTTCGTATCGCTTACATCAAGGACTAAGACGTTTGGGGGTTGATTCACAGATGGTTGTGGCTCAAAAGCTTACTGATGATCCGTACGTTCATGGTGCTTCAACGCTTATCGGGAAACTCTGGGCGCGTGTTGCACATCATATTGACCAGCTACCTCGACGATTATTGAAAACTCCTAATACTTCTCTACTCTCTCCCTCATGGGTGCCGAGTAATGCTGTCAAGCGTGCTTTAGCAATGAAGCCTGACATAGTGAATCTGCACTGGGTGCAGAATGCGTTTGTGCATCCATCATCGTTGTGGCTATTGAACAATATGCCGACGGTATGGACATTGCATGATATGTGGGTATTTTGTGGTGCGGAGCACTATGTCGGGAGTGATGAACGATATATTCATGGCTATACAAGAAGTAATAGACCGGCTGCAGAGAGAGGACTAGATATTAATCGTTGGACATGGAGGCGCAAAATGCGCGTACTCCCTCATCTCCGCCGGTTAGCTATTGTTGCAGATTCTGTATGGCTAGGCGAGTGTGCGGCAAAGAGCCTTATGCTTCAGGGTAGGCGTATCGTTCCCATAAACTATGGCGTTGATACGGATATTTTTAAGCCAGTTCCGAAAGATACTGCCCGCTACATTCTCAATATTCCTCATGATGCCGTTGTCGTGCTCTTTGGTGCAATCAATGCTGCTAGTGATAAGCGGAAGGGTATTGACCTGTTGGCTGCTGCCCTGCAGCATCTTACCAAGATTCTAGCGCAGAAGCAATCTATTACGAGTTATGTTTTCGGGACATCTTCATTGCACCAGGAACTTGACTTCGGAGTTCCTGTACAGTGTCTCGGCTCCATAACTGACAGTATTGCGCTTGCTGTGGTTTATTCTGCTGCTGATGTGATGGTGGTCCCCTCACGCGAGGAAGCATTTGGGCAAACAGCGCTAGAAGCTCTTTCGTGTGGTGTACCTGTTGTAGCGTTTCGTATTGGTGGGCTGGTAGATACAGTGCGCCACAGATACAATGGATACCTTGCTGAACCGTTTAGTACTGAAGATTTGGCTCAAGGTATCGAATTTGTCATAGAAAACAATCAACGACATGCAATGCTCTCACAGAATGCCCGAAAGACGGTACTCGAGCGATTCACACTAGAGCATCAAGCACAACAGTATATGCAGATTTACACAGATCTTCTTGGCAGCTCGTGACAGCGAAGTACATACTGCTAAACACAGTCATGGAACATAGTAGAACCTTGCACTATTCCACAGACTACATTCCCCAGCTCACTGGGGTACGTGCTATTGCTGCGTACATGGTATATATTCATCATTTCCCGCCTGTATATGTCTTGCACCCTGTACTTCTACAACTGACAAAAGAAATGCATACAGGAGTTGGGCTATTTTTTGTACTTAGTGGATTTCTCATTTTTCAGCGCTACTATGTACACGCTCAGCCTCACAGCCATTGGTGGTCGGTGTATATTCGTAATCGTGTAGCGCGCATTTACCCTATGTACTTTCTGCTAACATGCGTAACATTCGCTAGCCGACTGATTCGGCATCATGAGTTTGAGCTTGATACATTTCTACTCAATATCACATTTCTACGTGGATTCTCATTCCAGTATTTGTTTACGGGTATTCACCAAGGCTGGACGCTGACAGTTGAGGAATGCTTCTATTTTAGTGCACCTGTGTTATTTTTTGCCATCCGCCGATGGAACTTCCTTGTACCTTTAGGCTTTATATACTGCACAGGAGGAATATTGTGGGCACTGGGAAGTGTAGTGAATGTTCAGCAGTTTTTTACACCATTGCTCTTCATGTTCTACTACACATTCTTCGGGCGCTGTTTCGAGTTTTTTTGTGGAATGTGGCTTGCAAAATTCATTATGGATAGGGAGCAGCATCATAGAATACCGCAAACCCGCCACTATACGTGGATTGGCATTATAGGGGCAGGGCTATGTCTCTATCTTATGGCACTACAACAACCCGAAAGTCAATATATGGGCAGTGGTCTTTTTACACCGCTTGGTGGAGCGCTCAATAATTTTGTGCTGCCGATATTTTATACGATGATATACTATGGCTTGCTCGTCGAACAGTCGTGGATACGCCGATTCCTTGCAAGCGATGTAATGGTATTGCTTGGGAAAAGCTCATATATCTACTACCTTATTCACATGGGTGTTATTCAGGCTGCCGTTGACCGTATATCTCCTGACTTTCGTACATGGTATGGTGCTCTTATTCAGTTCGTGCTTCTCAACGCTATTGCAATTGCTCTATTCAAATTTCTCGAAGAACCATTGAACCATTGGATACGTCGGCATTGGACATGGGGAATCAAAAGAAATGTTGCTGCTCATGTTTCATAAATGCTATCATCACACTAGAATGTACACGATGCGTTGTATGAGTAGATCGCCACTCTGGCATAGTATGCATGTAGTTGGAGCATGTGTAGCTCTGTTCCATATTGCTGTATTTGCACAGCCGAGCACGAAAGCATCAAAGCTTTCATCAGCACAGGCAGCAAAGCTTGATGAAATTACAGCAAAGGCGGCAGTAATAGCAGAAAAAGATCCACAACAAGCTCTGCAGCTATACAATCAAGCTTTAAGCATGGCGCCCCAGCAACCTGAACTTTATCTTATGCGAGGTTATACGTACCTGCGCTTTGCTGGTAACTTGAGTGCTGCAGAAGCGGATTTTTCGCGTGCAATAGCTCTTTCACCAAAGCTTGCCGGTGCGTACTACTACCGTGGAATGATGCGATTTAATGCTCAGCGCCTTGCCGAAGCAGAATCTGACATCAAGGAAGCTATTAAACTTGGCTTCAAGCATAGTGAGGTGCATGCCAATCTTGCTGCTATCCAGAATTTGCTAGGGAAATATACTGATGCATTGCACAGTGCATCAATAGCAGTGCAACGCAATCCCCGGAGTGCTTTCGCGTATAGGGTAAGAGGCGACATATATCGTATCATAAAGCAATACCACAATGCTCTCAAGGATTACAATCAAGTACTCAAGCTTCAACCCGACTACTACGATGTGTACAGCAACCGTGCGGTGATGAGATTCGAAATAGGAGATATCAACGGCGCTATTGCAGACTTCACGCATCTTATCAAGGTTTCGCCAACCGCTCTCAATTATTACAATCGCGCACGTGCAATGTTTGTGATGGAACGGTATGATGAAGCAGCACATGATTGCAAAGCTGCTCTGGAGATTGACGTTCAGCACCTTCTTTCCAGGAAGCTACTCGTGTACTCATACCTTATGCTGCGCAAGGATTCACTCGTTGTCCGTGAGGCGACAGAATTTCTGCGAAAGAATAGCCAAGATAAGGGAGCATTCATCAATGCTGGCAACCCTGTGCAGGCATTCTTGAAAAAAGATGATTTTATCAACAGAGATATCTTTAGCATACGAGCAGAGGCTCGCTACCGGCTTGGCGATGTTGCAGGAGCGTGTGTTGATGCCTCTAAGGCATCAGTACTGAATCCCAATTCTGTCGGTGTATCGTCGTTCGGCTTCTGTAAGGTACATGGCATCTTTGCCAAAGACAATACCTTTCCGCAATCCAAACAGCTGTATCCTCGTGGAGGGGATAACATGGCTACAGTTGTTCTTTCGGGAACGCTGCTCAAAGACGGCTTTGATTCTGCTTATGCATTGGTGTATAAAAATGGCATCCTGCAAAGCCGTGTTGCTGCTCCATTGCGCTATCATTCATTTACTAATGTCGTAGGACAGGAAGTGGAGGTTGTTACGCAAGCAAGTATTGCTCTCACCGTATCCCTGCGTGCTGAGTTAGCAGAGTATTCTCTGCTTCTTGGTGTGCGAGCAGGTACACGAGATACCATCGTTGCACGTGCTGATAGTGTAGTCTGTGGAGACGTGATACTTGTTAGTGGCCAGTCTAATGCTGTATTAGGAACGTTGGAAACAATGCCTCATCACGAGTATCTGCGTACATACGCACTGGCAAGCAATGATGCATACTGGGAGATTGCTCGTGCAAACAATGATACCGATGACTATAACGTTGGTGGTATCGCATTGCAGCTTATGGAGCGTATTGTTGCCGAGCAGCGTGTGCCTGTCTGTGTGATAAATGCAGGGTTGAGTGGTTCAACTATTGAACAACACCAGCGGTATGATTCTCTGCCACTCAGCCCATTATCGTGGTACGGACGCATGCTCTGGTCCGCTCAAGAAAGCGGGCTTGCGCGGTTTGTCAAGGCAATTATATGGTATCAAGGAGAATCTAATCGGGGAGAAGAGTACACAGAGCAGTTTACACGGCTCTACCGTGCTTGGCATAGTGACTTTCCTGCCTTGAGGAAAATATATGTTGTTCAAATTCATCCGTCGCATTGTGCGGATATCGTTACACATGCCCTTGTACGGGAACAGCAACGACAGTTTGCTCGTGTATTCCCCGATGTGGAAAGCGTGGCATCTATCGGTATACCATCGTATGATGGATGCCATTTTGGTAATGAAGGATATCGTGCATTGGGCGACCGCCTGTATCGCCTTGTTGCACGAGATATCTATGCGAGCAGTGATACAACTGGTATTGCATCACCTAATCTACGTCGTGCATACTGGAAGAACAAAGAACGAACAGAGCTTGTGCTGGAGTTTATAACAAATGATTCGCTGGTACTTGGAAGCGACACAGTGATTGCTGGGGCGACGCGTTCTCTTATACGTGATGCATTTATGCTCAATGGTGCTCCTGTTGAGTGTCAAAGCATTCGTATCGAACACCGTAACGCTGTGGTACTACGGTTTGCAGTACCACGCACCGAGCAAACAGTAAGCTATATTCCTGAGCGCTGCTATGGTGGTTCACTTGAGGCATCTTGCGCGATATATCTAGGTCCCTGGATACAAACACGGCGGGGTGTTGCTGCACTGACATTTCATAATGTTCCAATAGGAGAGGCACAATAGCGTTCGATGTTCCTATGCACCATGCGGACCAACGCGTGGTAAGGGAGCGCGGTGTTTAACGTACATATCAAGCCAGTATCGAGTGTCTGCATTGCTTTCTTCGCGCCGTCCTGCAAGGACATGGTCAGCATTATCATAGATAATCAGCTTATACGGATGTAGAGTCTTTTGGAGTGCCATGCCAAGCTTGTACGCATGGGTTACGTCAACGCGTCTGTCTCCGCTGCCATGCTGCACGAGAAGGGGAGTGGTTTTGCAAAGCTTGTCGGCATAGAGCGCTGCCGAGCGTTTGGCAAGCTCTTCGCCAAGATTCGCAGAAGATGGAATAAATCGGCGAGCTGTTGTAAGAATATACGAGTCTTCCGTGAGTGTTGTGAAATCTGTAGGAGCACCAAAAACTACCGCTGCTTTGAAGATAGATGTGCGTGTTAGCATCTGCAGTGCCATCATTCCACCTCTACTGCCGCCGATAATGCCCAAACGCTCTGTGTCAACATACGGCAAGGACATCATGACTAGAAGAGCATTCATTGCATCGTCGACATCGCCAGCACCCCATTCTTCCGTGCCCTCCGATCCACCACGACCACGATACTGGCTTGCTAGAACAACATAGCCCCAGCTTGCGTAGAGAGCAACTGTTGCTGCGGCTGTCAACGGGCTTAGAGCACCGCGTTCTCCCGTGCCGCCTGCATTGAAAATAAGACCCGGAAGAAGTTCGTACTGTTCTGCGGGTGGTAGGCATAGGAATGCCTTGATGCGTAATCCTTCGCTCCAGTATGTTATTTCATGCATTTGTACAGCAGCATAGCGGGAAAAATCGTCATTTCGCAGGGTGCGTCGAGCCATAGCGAGCGACGATATTGGGATCTCAATAGGCCGGGAATCTAACAGTGTTCCATTAGTCATACGTACACAGAGCAATAATTATGCATGATTAGATTACACCACAACGAATACTATTGCTACCAATTTATGACATTGTTCGTAGAAGGAGTAATACACTTGCGCGCTGCAAAAATATTCTTTGCAGCATAAGGTAGAGAGAGGTAGAGGCTAGACGGGCGTAAAAACACAGAAAAAATTTGTCTTGCAGCATGTAACAATTCTCAAAGCTATTCGTTTCATTCTACAACCTTATTTGTGGTACTGCACTACTGAAGACATTTACTATTTGGAGAGGCTACAGAAATATGCGAAAATTCTACCTAATCACTTTTCTAATTCTGATATGGTGCTATAGTAGTACATTGGAAAGTGTCGCACAGCAGACTGCTGGCTCGCTGCGAGTCTATACACTCGAAGAATGTCTAAAAATTGGTGCAAGTGAGAACTTGGAAGTTCAGGGTGCTGTTGCTAATGCAATGGAGGCATCAGCGCGTCTGCGTTCGGCATTTGCTGGGTACTTACCTACTGCAAGCATTTCGTTAGGATACAGCCGTACACTCAATACTGTCACAGGATTCAATTTAGGCGGACAGGTGCAGGAGATTCCTATTAGAAATCCAGATTTATTCTTTGCTTCGGGAAATGTGGGCTATCTGTTGTTCGATGGATTTGCTCGTGAGCATAACCATACAGCTGCACAGCTAAGCCAGTCTGCCGCTGATAACACTCTTGCACAGACACGCTGCCGTGTGCTTAATACAATTCGCAGCCAATACCTCGCCATTTTGCGTGCAAAGCAGACCCTACGCATTCGGCGCGAGGATTTTGAGCTTGGTAAGAAGCAGCTTGAGCGCTTGCGTGAGCAATATAAGGCGGGCGTATTGGCAATTGCACCTGTACTGACGCAGGAAGCTGATGTAGCGAATCGAGAACTCGCCGTTGTGCAGGCAGAAAACGATCTTGACCTTGCAAAGGGAGCATTACTCACAACTCTTGGTATGAACCCCTCTGCACATGTTGATTTTGCTGATGTAAGTATCCCGTCAACAGTAAGCGATACCGACATACGAGAATTTCGCTCATTGATTGGCGACTTTGCTACAGCGTGTACAACAGCAATCAGTAAGCGCCTCGACTTGCGCGCTGCGCAATCGTCGTTTGAGGCTGCTCAGGAGACAGCACGTGCTGCTCAAGGCTCGTGGCTTCCAACAATAAGCGCTGGCTATCAGTACAGCTGGAATGGTAACAGCTTGAGCTTCTTTGAGTATGGGCGGCAAGGATTAGGCGTATCGCTAGACTACACAATCTTCAACGGCTTTCAGCGCGATGTCAGCATTCAACGTGCACAAATTCAAGAGCAGCAAGCGCTCATCCAGCGGCGTCAGGCAGAGCAGCGCGTTATTGCTGATGTCCAAAATGCCTTTGTACAGCTCAGTGCCGCCGAGAAAAGCCTTGACATAACCGCTCGTGCACTGCACGCTGCGCAACAAAACTTTGATGCTGCCGAAGAACGCTTTAAAGTTGGGGCTGCGAATATTCTGGACTATACGATTGCAAATGCAAACTTAGCAACAGCAAAGATTAATCGTGTAAGCGCTCTTTACAATTACATTGCCGCTCGATACCAAATGCAATTTTCTCTTGGGTTGCTGGAGGAGTAGAACAGTAAGCATTCTGCTGCACGCTCTAGCTATTGTGCACGTAGCGAAGGCGCAGCAGCTAGGGATTTGTACTCAAGATATCATCAATTTCTGGAATTGCTATGGCAAAGACTACTACAAAGAAACGTCGCTATCTTATCGCTGGAGCTATTGGTGCAAGTATCCTTGCGGTTGCTGCAATGGCAGCAATTTTCGGAAAAAATGAAAAATCTATTACTGTAACAGTAGAACGCGTCGGACGACGAACGATAACGCAAACTGTTTCTGCAACAGGAAAAATTCAGCCTGAGGTATTAGTAAAAATTTCCTCCGAAGTCAGTGGAGAGATTATTTACCTTCCTGTGAAAGAAGGTGATACAGTGCGCAAAGGTGATTTGCTGGCGAGAATCCAACCCGATTTAGTGCAGGCGCAGCTGGAACAGGCTCGATACGCAGCTGAAGCTGCAAAAGCACAAATCAACACTGTGCGTGCAGAGTATGAGCGTGCAAAGCTTGAGTTTGAGCGTATAAAGAATTTATATGAGAAGCAGTTCGTCTCGAAAGGGGAGTACGACCAAGCCTATGCGGCACTGCAAAGCGCGCAAGCACGCTTAGAGGCAAGCCAAAAGGACTATGAACGCTCGCAAGCAGTCGTGCGTCAATCAACTGTAACGACAGGCCGTACTACGATTTATGCTCCCATCAACGGTATTGTTGTCGCACTGCCTGTGGAAAAAGGTGAAAAAGTGCTTGGAACACAACAGTTTCAAGGTACAGAAATGATGCAGATTGCTGACCTGAGCGTTATGAACGCGGAAGTTGATGTTGATGAAAATGATGTTGTGATGATTTCTGTTGGCGATACAGCGCGGGTTCGGATTGATGCTTTCCCAAATCGAGTGTTTCGTGGGTATGTCTATCAAATTGGTAACTCGGCAAAACGCTCTGCCGCAGGAACGCAGGAGGAAGTTGTCAACTTCGCAATAAAGATTCGACTGATTGATACCGACCCACGATTACGACCCGGTATGAGCTGCGATGTTGATATTGAAACAGAAACCCGTATGAACGTCCTTGCTGTGCCGTTACAGTCCGTCACTCTTCGGAAACCACAAGAAAAAGAGAATGATGCTGTTCAGCTTGCTGGCGGTACAGAGAAACAGGAAAGTGCGAAGAAAAACGCAGCACAGTCAAATGCTCCGCCCCCGCAGGTCGTATTTCTCAAAGACGGTAATAGAGCAAAAATGGTACGCGTTGAAACAGGAATTAGTGATGGTGGATACATCGAGATTGTCAATGGACTCCAAGAGGGTCAGACGGTGATTAGCGGAAATTTTCGCGCTATATCCAAAGAACTTGAGGACGGTATGCTGATTACAGTGGACTCGCTAGGTGCCAAGAAGTTCAAGAAGAAATAGTAGTTGCCAAGCCTTTTACAAATTGTCTCACGATGATTCTCTCTGAGATATGCTCAACGATAAGCCAGAACAGCCAATTATCATCGACATCAAGAACATTTCCAAAACCTACATCATGGGCACAGAGAAAGTATATGCTCTGAAAGATATATCGCTGCAAATTCGCAGGAATGAATATGTTGCGATTATGGGTCCGTCGGGTTCTGGAAAATCTACGCTGATGAACATTCTAGGATGCCTCGATACCCCAACAACAGGAACATATATGCTCAACGGCAAGCTCGTAAGCGAAATGGAGGATAACGACCTTGCAGATATTCGGAATAAAGAAATCGGGTTTGTGTTCCAAACATTCAACCTTCTGCCACGCTATTCCACACTGAAAAATGTGGAGCTGCCGCTTATCTATGCAGGTGTACCAGCTGCTGAGCGCACCGCGCGTGCACGACAAGCGCTTATCAACGTAGGCTTAGAGAACCGTATGGAGCACAAGCCCAATGAGCTGTCCGGTGGTCAGCGCCAGCGTGTTGCTATTGCTCGTGCACTTGTCAACAATCCGTCTATTATTCTTGCCGACGAGCCAACAGGTAACTTGGATTCGAAAACCGGCGAAGAAGTTATGGCAATGTTTGAAAAACTCTGGGAGCAAGGAAATACGATTATTGTTGTTACCCACGAGGCTGATATTGCTGCACACGCTCGGCGTGTTATTCGTGTTCGCGATGGTCTGATAGAGTCCGATGTGCTGCAAGACGCTTGCACCCCAGCACTGTAAAGATCACAGAATGCTTTCTGTTGAACAAAATACTCAGCTACTCAAAGCACACCGATGCTATGATACAACAACTTCTTGAAGGAATAAAGATTGCTTTTGCAGCTATTGGATCAAACAAGCTACGCTCTGGTCTAACGTCGCTTGGCGTGGTGATTGGTATTGCGTTTGTGATTTTTATGGGATGGTTTCTGCAGGGTCTTGATTCTGCCTTTGAGCAAGCTATCTCAACGCTTGGCACCGATGTGCTATATATTGACAAATGGGACTGGACGGGTTCGAAGTCGTGGCGTGAGACGATGAACCGTCCCGACATCACCTTGCGACAATGCGAGGAACTTATTGCACGCATACAGGATAATGTAGAAGCTGTCTCTATCATTGCTCGCAAGTGGAATGCTACGGTCAAATATGGTAATGAGAGCTATACAGGAATCACTGTGGTGGGAGCAAATAGTGTCTACGCAGATATTGCTGCTGGGATTATCCGTGTAGGGCGCTTCTTTTCCCCAGCTGAGGATATGTATAGCTCGCATGTCTGTGTGGTTGGGCATGATGTTGTCAAGAACTTCTTTGGTGATAATGCTGACCCACTTGGCAAAGAAATCAAGATCAAAGGTATTCCGTTTGTCGTGATTGGAAAAATTGAAAAACAAAGCTCGATGTTTGCTCCGCCGTGGATTGACAACCAAATTATTATCCCGATTAAGACATTCCTGAATATCTATGCTGGGAGCAACAGAATGATGAAAAATATTTCTGTCGCGATCAAGGCAGGTGGGGAAGACAATCTTGATAATGTTAAGATGGAAGCGGTTGGGCACATGCGTCAAATACGTCGTCTACGCCCCGACGAAGAGGATAATTTTGCTGTAAATTCCACACAAGCATTCCGCGATAACATTGCCAATATTCGGCTTGGTATCTGGGCTGTAGGGATTGGTTTAACGGCGCTCTCGTTTATTGTAGGCATTATCGGTATCATGAATATTATGTTTGTGTCGGTTACCGAGCGGACGAAGGAAATTGGCATTCGTAAAGCATTAGGTGCACGGCGTCGTTCCATTCTCTTCCAATTTTTGGTAGAAGCGTCTGCTCTGTGCTTCTTGGGAGCACTTATAGCCTTTATTCTGTGTTCTGTTGTTATGTTTGCTATTGTGCGGTTTGGTGATGTAACGTTTCTCACGCCCTATATACCGCCAAATTTACTTGGTGTTGCAACGGTAGTTTCTATTATCGTAGGAATTCTAGCTGGTATGATTCCTGCTATACGTGCTTCAAAACTTGACCCTGTAGAAGCGCTACGGTATGAGTAGTGTAGCATTACTAGCTTCATGACGTAGATTGTTACCGAGGTATATACTGTGAGAGTACTGATTGAAAGCATTGTAATGGCGCTCGACGCTGTGCGAGCGAATAAGCTTCGCTCGGGATTAACGCTTCTGAGCATAGCGATTGGTATTTTTGCGATTATTGGCGCGGGAACAGCTGTAACATCACTGAATACCTCTGTGAATGGTGAACTCGCATCGCTAGGGCAAAATACCTTTCAAATTCGTCGCCGTCCTAGCATTGTTCTGGGAAGCCGCGACTGGATAAGGTATCGCAACCGTAAACCTATTGATTTTGTACAAGCACGAGAGTTTAAGCGGCGTATGGAGAGTGCCGAAGCTGTCAGCGTCAATGATAGTGAAGAGCGGCTTATTGTGAAAGCAAATAATCTGTCAACCGATCCAACGGTTACTGTGTCGGGCATTGACGAAGGATACTTTCTTTGCACAAACGTTACAGTGGATGAAGGACGTGAGTTGACAGCGGAGGACATCACGCTTAATCGTCCAGTAGTCATTATAGGACGAGATGTTGCCGAACGTCTATTCCCCTTTAGTTCACCAATTGGACAACAGATAACGATCAAAGGACATCGCTTTACAGTCATTGGACTTCAGAAGAGGCGTGGAGCAATCTTGGGAAGCAGCCTTGATAATATTGTCTATGTGCCGATAACACTATACCAAAAGTATTTTGCTGAGATTGTGAGTTTGACAATCTATGTGAAAGCGCCAAGTAAAGAAGCTTTGGGATTTGTTATTGATGAGGCGATTGGAGTTATGCGGACAATTCGCAATGTGAAACCCGGCGAAGACAACAACTTTGAAATAGAGACCAATGAATCGCTTGCTGCATCGTTTTCTAGTCTAACAGAATATCTGACAACGTTTGGCTTTGCTTCTGGAGCGATTGCTCTGATTGCTGCTGGTGTAGGAATTATGAACATAATGCTTGTATCGGTAAAGGAGCGGACACGAGAAATTGGTGTGCGCAAAGCAATCGGAGCAACGCGGTCGAATGTTATGAGCCAGTTTGTGATAGAGGCAGTAACGCTCTGTCAGATTGGTGGTATATTCGGAATTTTGCTTGGTCTTTTGGGAGGCTTGGCACTCAGCGTAGCAATGGGATTTCAATCAGTAAGTGTTCCATTGGATTGGCTAGTGGGGAGTGTAGTCATCTGCACGGTTTTGGGAGTATTATTCGGGAGCTACCCTGCGTGGAAAGCCGCATCGCTTGACCCCATCGAAGCATTACGATACGAGTAGGGGAGTATGTGCCCTTCGTGGAAAAGTGTTTGTTCTGCTAGCCAAGAACGAGTATTTTTGTGCGCGTGTGTATGTGTCCTACGCATTAGCACAGCCGCGTTAAATGTCGTTATCCTAATCCTGATGTTCTTGTGAGTACCTCTCTTCTACACCAACGACCGCTAACTATCATTATGCCAGTATTTAATGATTGGCAGTCTTGTACACTGCTTATTCAAGCAATCGACACAGCATTGTGCACAGCGCAAGAATCTATTGCTGCTTCTGTTGTCATTGTTAATGATGGCTCAACAGTGCCAGTAGAGTTGCAGAAAGATGTTTTGCATAAGCTACACACTATCGTGTCGGTGCAGATACTACACCTTGTGCGTAATCTTGGGCATCAACGGGCAATAGCGATTGGTTTGTGCTATGCTGCCGAACACATACCAAATGCGTCGGCGCTTATTATGGACTCCGATGGAGAAGATAAACCAGAGGATATTCTTACACTGCTGCATTCGTCGCAAGTGAATACAGGACAAATTATCTTTGCCGAGCGTGCAAAGCGCTCCGAAGGCGCCTTGTTTCGATTTTTCTATGCGCTGTACAAGCGTGTGTATAGGCTACTAACAGGTGCTCCTATCTCTTTCGGGAACTTTAGTATTATTCCTGCAGAGTTATTGCAACGCGTGGCATCGGTGTCAGAAGTGTGGATTCATGTTGCCTCAGGTATCATGAAGGCCAAGATTCCGTTCGCTGTTGTACCAACGGAACGCGGTACACGGCTAGCGGGGAATTCCACAATGAACTTTGTATCATTACTGCTGCATGGTCTTAGCGGAATTGCGGTGCATTCTGATGTCGCTGCAGCACGATTACTTGTTGTATCTCTTGTGTTCATTGTGCTGTCTGTGTTAGGCATTATCGCTGTTGTTTTGTTCCGCCTGTTCAGTGGCATTGCCGTTCCGGGATGGGCGACAACAATGATAGGGAGTCTTGTCGCGATTTTCATGGAAGCTCTGTTGATGTCAGTACTACTTGTGTTTCTTGTGTTGAATAACCGTGCGCAGCAGCCGTTCGTCCCACGATTGCACTACATGAGCTATATCTCGAGTGTCAAAACACTGTATACTCACGGAAATACTAGAAATACCTGCGAAGAAGCTCCGAAGCACATTCATCATGACCAATGAGTGCAGAAAAAGGCGGAATATGAAGCAGTGCAACAGTATCGTGGTCAGCCTCATTATTGTTTGGTTGTTCGTGCAGTGTGAAGCTATGAATGCACAGTTGCAGAGGTCGCTTGGGCGTCTTGAACGCTGGAACATTGACGAACAGGGTATGCTCTGCATAACGACCGACGCCCATGTGCGCATTACCGCGTATTCAGCGACAATCATTCGCGTGCGCGTTGCACTTTGTACAGGTGGACAACCACAATGGGATAATCACTCGTTTGCTGTAGTAGCTGCGCCACAGCCGGGAATACAGCTTGATGTCGCTGAACAAAACGATGCTCTTGTACTAAGAACAAAAGCCCTGACGGTGCTTGTACAAAAGAATCCTGTGCGTATGAAATTTTTCAGTGCTCAGGGGCATCTTCTTAATGAAGATGAACCTGCGTTTGGCACAGCGTGGATAGGCGACGAAATTACAACGTATAAGCGCCTATTACCGGGAGAGCGTTTTATCGGTCTTGGGGAAAAAGGTGGTCTCGACAAACGTGGTCGAGGATTCACGAACTGGAATACTGATGCCTTCGGGTATGGAGCAGGAACAGACCCACTCTATGGAACGACACCGTTCTATATTGGCTTACATTCTACAAGCGGGAACAATCTTGTCTATGGTATATTCCTCGATAACAGTTATAAATCGCACTTTAACTTTGGGGCATCGAACCAGCGCTTTTCTGCTTTTACCGTCGAGGGTGGAGAAATGAACTACTACTTCATTCATCGCCCGACGGTTGGAGAAATTGTGCAGGATTATACACTACTAACGGGGCGTATGGAGCTGCCACCGCTGTGGGCGTTGGGGTATCATCAGTGCCGATACAGCTATTTCCCTGATACCGAGGTGCTCTCAGTTGCGCGTACATTCCGCGAGAAGAATATCCCTGCTGACGTTTTGTGGCTAGACATCCACTATATGGACAACTACAAAGTGTTTACGTGGCATCCTGAACGCTTTCCTCATCCTACAAACTTGCTTGGTGCACTTGATGCGATGGGGTTTCGTACTGTTGCAATTACTGACCCCGGAATTAAGATTGAAGCCGGATACGAAGCTTACGACGATGGTGTGAAAAATGATGTATTTGTAAAGTATCCTGACGGTACCTACCACACAAGCGAGGTATGGCCTGGATGGTGTCATTTCCCAGACTTTACCAAAGAGTCGGTGCGGCGTTGGTGGGGAGATAAGCTCAAGCCTCTGATACAGGATGGAATAGATGGGTTCTGGACAGACATGAATGAACCGGCAACGTGGGGAAATCGTTTTCCGGACATGGTAGAATTTGACTGTGATGGTCATAGAGCAACGCATAAGAAGGCTCACAATGTGTACGGTATGCAAATGGCACGTGCAACGTACGAAGGAGCACGAAGGCATTATGGATCCATGTATCCTGGTGGCGGGAAGCGCCCGTTCACGCTCACACGCGCATTCTATTCGGGTGTGCAGCGCTATGCAGCTGTCTGGACGGGCGATAACACAGCCTCCGATGAGCATATATTGCTTGGAGCGCAGCTTGTTGCCAATCTTGGATTGACAGGTATCCCGTTTGCTGGTGTAGATATTGGTGGGTTCAATGGGAATGGCTCACGTGAGTTGTTTGCACGATGGATGAGTGTTGGTGCGTTTACACCATTTTTCCGTACACATGCAGCAATTTATACGAAAGAACAAGAGCCTTGGTCGTTTGGTGAAGATGTTGAAGAAATCTGTAAACAGTATATTGAACTTCGCTATAAGCTGCTGCCGTATCTTTATTCGACAGTGTACGAGGCAACGCAAACAGGCTTGCCAATTGCCCGCTCACTTGCTCTCTTCTACCCCTTTGACGACATGATTTATGACCGTGTAGCCGAGGCACAATACATGTTCGGTGCAGCATTAATGGTTGCGCCTGTGCCGAGTACAAAAGACCTAGCAAAAGTGTACTTACCAGAAGGTGAATGGTACGATATGCACAACGATAGGAAATATACAGGAAAGCAAACGATTATTGTTGAAACGCCATTGGAGCGTCTACCGTTGTTCGTGAAAGCAGGGCATATGCTCGTGATGCAGTCAGTTATACAGTCCACAAAGCAAAAGCCAAATGACACCTTGTATATTCATCTGTATGCAGGAAAAACAGGCTCGACGTTTGTGTATTACGAGGATGATGGAGAAACATATTTGTATCAGCAAGGCGATTACTATAAACGAGCGTTCATCTATAATCCGCAGATGCAAACATTCCGCTGTACAAAAGCAGACGGCAAACGACTTTCCCATTTTAGAAATGTCAGACTCATATTTCATGGTTTTGGAACAATGCCATCGCACATTACTGCTGCTGGTAGAAAAGTAGCTCTAGAGCGGTATTCAACGCCGCTTCTCAAGCCAAGCTCTGGATATGACCCACTAGGAGTGCAGCATCGAACTGCCTCAGAAGCCCCTACATATTCTGCGGCTATTGAGTTTCCCGCAGAAGAGATACTCGTGAAGTGGTGAGCCGTATGAAGCTGTGTAATGTTCTATCGCTATACATATTCTGCTGAGTCTGTGTATGTGGCACATCAAACCTACTCTTGAGGATATCAACCGCATGTCGTGCAATACAATGGTTGAACACCTGGGGATTGTTGTTACAGCAATTGGTGATGATTACCTTGAAGCAACAATGCCTGTGGATAAACGCACCCATCAGCCAATGGGGATACTTCATGGCGGGGCTTCGGTTGCTCTTGCTGAAACACTGGGGAGTTTTGCTGCATACTTGTGTGTGGATCCAGCAGAAAAAGTCTGTGTTGGTTTGGAAATTAACGCGAATCACATTCGTTCGGTGCGTGAAGGTATAGTCAGGGGAAGGGCTACTCCACGGCATATTGGGAGGACAACGCAGGTGTGGGATATCACCATTACAAATGATGAAGGCAAGCTTGTGTGTATCAGCCGCTTAACTGTTCAAGTTATGGACAGAGTGCGTTAGGCAGCAGCTGTATAGTTGCAGAGGTCAGTCCGTAGAGTGATGTGTATAGAGCCATATGCTCAGAAGCACAATAGTGCTCAATACCGTTGCAACAACAGCAGTCTCAATTGTTGTCTCATCACGGAACCCGATTGATGGAATGTGATGATTACGTGCTTCCCAAATCGTCCAGAATGATAGCAGTAAGAGCATACATCCAGCAAAAATATTTCCATAAGAGGCAATGCGAGCTGCAAAACGCTGTACGATGGGGGTTAGAAGTATGCATGTTGTCCACAGAAAGCTGCCTACACTCACACTCCATAGTGGTATATTCTGCAATAGCGCAGTCAATCCATGTGCATACCACTCTGGTGCGATCTGAAAAGACTCAACGGTGCCACTGTACTGCGCTGGCACGTGTTGGTTGTTAGGCGATGGGATAGTATAGGCACAGGTGATGATAACGCAAAACCATGTCAGCACGATACCTGCTGCAAGTAATGCAAGGGGACGCTGTGTCAGGAGAGAGCGCAGGATGTACCAACAAACGGCAGTGCTAGCCGGAAGCATGAGAATATGCAGTATGTATGTACGAACAAGACTCGGAGAGCTCCACACTGGAGCACCCTTTAACAGCGCAGCAAGGGTTGTTCCAATATATGGCAATTCTTCTACCGTAGTGCAGCAGATCTCTGCAAGCGCTTGACTGCGCAGAGTGGAGGGGAGAATAGAGCCTGAGACAGTGAGAAGAACTGTACCAGAAAATAGAAGTACGCCTGCAATCTGTTCTCGTGTTGATAATGCTTGCATCGGAGCAAGTACTAAAAGTTGCAGTATGAGCCAGAGTGTTGTGAGCACAATACTGACTCCAGTTGCCGTACGATGAATGCCCCGTATAAGCCATCCAAACGCTGCCGAGCGCATGATCCCATGTTCAACGCTATAGTACGCTATTGGTGCTAAGCGTGCGTTCCCACTTACGGTGTCGTAGAGTATGCGCGAGAATAGCCGTACTGTGTCGGGTGAAATCATAGGTTTCTTGCTAACCGTGTCGATAGGGCTAAAGAGAATCTCGTGAGCATAGAAGCGTGTTTTACTTGCTTTGTGGTATAACGGCTGTGTAGTTTCAATCATAACAAGTGGACTACCACTTTCTGTGTAAGCAGGGCGCAGGGAAGGCTCATACACGAGTGTGAGAAGAAGTCCTGTAATGCTCTGGAGAAGAAAGCAGAGAGCAGCGCAGCGGAGAATCCACAGTGCTGAAAAGTATAGATACGCAAATGTGGCACGGAATGCTAACATAGACGGGGCGCTCACAAGTACAAGTATACAAGCGCCTCTTCAAGGAATTATAAATGGACTGTCGTAGAAAAGATAGTGTGGAATTGCTATGCTAACGGATTTTTGTTGTAAAGTCCTGAAGCTTGGCGATATAGTTATTGAGGAGCATAGTTTCTGGAATGGTGCTATGGCCTGCGCCTGGAATCCGCAGGAACTCTTTTGGGGGACGCAGGTTGTCTGGTGCTGCGGCAAACAGCTTTTCTCCATGTCGAGTGATATCAATAAAACGATCAGCTGTGCCATGCATAAGGAGTAACGGGCAGCGAATCTGACGAATCCGATGAAGATTCGAAAATTCGTCGCGCATAAGAAAACCGCCGGGTATGTCAAGCAATGTGCCACTTTGTACAAGGTCGGTGGCAGAGGCGAAGATTGCTTCGGTGATGAGACCTTTCGGCTGGAATGTCGCATTAGGCGTGGCATATTTGCTTGCTAAGTACACGGATGGAACGCCGCCGAGCGAGTATCCGTACAGCACGATATTGGTTTTATCAACATCGCGGCGTGAAAGCAGATACGCCAAGGCGGCTTCTGCATCAGCTTCAAGACTCTCTTGTGATGATTTCCCCTCGCTCTTTCCATAACCGCGATAATCGTAAATAAACGTGTTGTATCCAGCTTTGTAAAGGTACTCCATTCTGTCCCAGTATGCTTGAATACCTTGAAAGTTTCCGTGATGATAGAAGATCGTTGGTGTTGTAGGTGTTGCGCGTGGAGATTTGATAAAGAAACCGTAAATCTTGAACCCTCCAGAATTCATTGTTACTGGCTCTACAGCGGACTTAGGAATGATGCTGTCGGATAAAGCATACTCAGATACCTGCTGAGGATTGAACATGAATCCGTCCATTGTGGCACAGCTTTGGACGGTACACAATAGTGCTGAACTGCACAGAAGAATGGTGATCGGCTTCATAGCGTGTCTAGGAAAGTCGGTGAGAGAAAAAATATACAATAGGCTACCGCTACAAACATGCTGTGTAGAGTTAGTGTGATGCTCTCTGCGAGCTTTCATCGTGTTTTCGTGCTATTGTCCAATTAAAACCTATGTACACACCCCAATTACCATGCTCGCCAATGCTCGATTGGCCCTGAAAAATACCATTCATTGTGTTGACATTTGCTGCAAGCCATTTCCACTCCCCTTGCACACTGAGAACAGATGATAGAGCGTACTGAAGACCAACAGTAGGGGTAAAGTAGTAATGAGGTGCACTTGTGAATTGAAAAAGGTTTTCTAGGGCTACATAGCCAAGAAAGCCTTGTGCAAGCTCATAGCTTGCGTTCAATGAAAGATAAGGATACAAGCGAAATGTTCCAGCAGGTGTTGCACCATCAGGCGATACAGGGCGCGTCGATGTGCTTCCTGGAACGAAGTCATAAAAGCTGTAGAACTGTGCTTTTGCTGTTAGCTCTGGCATCGCCCCCTGCTGTGTTGCAAGGCGTAGAGCAGCACCAGCATCAAGACCAAGCACTCCAAACGGAAGCATTGTTCCATGAATGCTGCCCGTGAGAGTAAGATTATCCGAAATACCATGCATTGCACCAAGATTCAAGTATGGAGCAATGATGACAGGACTTGATTTGGGAAGCCAAGGACCACCAAGCGATACCGTCATTTGAGTCGTCCCTTCGGGTAGAACGCGTACTGGCTGAACAACACTGCATGCTAAGCATCCGCTGAGCAGTACTAGTACGCCGATTGCGCGAAAGTGTAATGACTGTGCACGAGTAGCCAGAGGCAGTGTGGGAAAGGTCATAACGACAATCAACAAAGGATGAGTAAGTCTCGAACTGCAGTAGAGTGAGAGCACGAGTGCGAATATGGTGAATTTCTTACAGAAATGCCAACAAATCTGCGCAGAGAATTTATTCTTCGAGGGATTGGTTAAGGCGGCACAAGTGCAGAAATACACGACGCAGCTCTTCTTCAGAATGGTATGAGCGCACATATTTGAATGCATGGATACGCAGAAGATTGCGATGGTCTGGTGAGCACATCAGGTGCAAGCATGCATCAGCAAATTCTGCATCTGTCGAAGCAATCATGAGTTCTCGACCGTGCTGTACATGCAGACCTTCTGCACCTTGAGGCGTTGTAACAACAGGTACACGGTATGCCATAGCATCCAGAATTTTTGTTTTGATACCGGTACCGTAGTGGACTGGAGCGATAAAGACTTGTGATGAACACAGCATAGGTGCAGGGTCTGTGAGGTAGCCTGTAAACGTGATATTGTGGTTGTAGCGCGAAGCAGCATGGAGAAGGCGTTGTGTTGGGTGTGCTCCAATAATCGTAAGCGTGGTAGAGTTAAGCTTCCGAACAATATATGGGAAAATAGCACGAAGAAAGTGTACTAGTCCCTCTTCATTAGGCATAAAATTCAAGAGACCCATAAAAACAAGGCTGTACGGGCGTTCTGTGTATTGCTTCGGAATCTGAGGTATATGAACAGCAGGAAGCATAGCATAGACTGTGATAGTGTTGCTGCGACGCTGTAAGGTTTCGACTTCGCGTGGAGAAACGAGCAGGGTAACATCAGCATGACGAGGCAGGAAAGTTTCGCGCTGCAGAGAACGTTTAATCTCAATGCTCAGCAGTGTCCGTCGTAAGATGCGATTGACGAGTGCTTGTATAGGAAGTGGCACATAACGCGAGAGGTAGCCGAGAAGCGGGGTATTATCATCGCTGCGTTCGAGGTAGTTTTGGTATTTCTGAGAAAAAATGTCGTCCCAGTCGAAAACGATGTGTGGCTTATGTGGAAGAGAGGCAGCGGTAGTGCTGTGAGCAAAGTGCTCAAGGTATTGGGCTGTGCGGAAGGTATCACAATAGATTGTATGTGGAGCAACATGGGCAATAATGCTGTAGATGCGGCGCTTATGCTGTCGTGTGAAAAATAACGATTCTTGGAGTGTTTTAGACCGCTTGAAAATAGCATATTGCAGCATGTTCCAGCCCGCGTGCAAGAGTGATGGAAGCGGAAAAAACCATACACTTTTTACAAACGGAAAACGCTGCTGTAAGAATGCTGTGCGTTCGGCTTGCTCTTGTGGAGAGGCAGTATCAAGAATGACGAGGTAGACTTCGCATGCTGCTTCAGAACAGAAGGCAAGGCGTTGTGCGAGGAGCTTAGCGCGTCCGCTGCTAGGTGGGAACGGATACCGTGCCCAAAGCATCAGCAAGCGAGTCATGAAGGTACACGAAGTAATCCTGAAAAATCAGTATTCATCAAGCCTACGTTTCGACGGCTTTGGTAGATAGTCCAGCGAAGTATCCGTCGGCAGTTTTGCCAATAATATAGATATCGATGTCAACTGTCCCAATCCGATAGACTGCAATATCGCTGAGGTATGCACGAAGTGTTTCAACAAGATTTTGAAAGCGTTCTGCTGTAGCTCGCTCAGAGTCGTCAAACCATTCATGGATGCGGGTGAGCGGTGCGAAAAAGTCCTCAAGTTCTGTGCCTTCGACCGGTGTGTTGCGGTCATGTCGTGTGGCGATAAGAAGCTTATCGATCGAGAAATCACGCATGGCTTGCCAAGCAAATGGTACAAATGGTGCATCAGTTTCGCTAGGATACAATAAGTCCTCTGATGCTAAGCGTAAATGTTCAAGCAGTTCGTTAGGAGATAAACGCATAGTTCGAACACCAAAGAAGTACTACATAATGCAAGTGAAGGTACGCACATAATCCCGATTTGTACAATGTACCTCTGCCTGCAGAACATGGCTATGTGGCAATTGAGTAGCTAGTAACTTACTGAGAAATTTCCAAACATACCACAGGAAAGTAAGTATAATCCGTATTATAGCTCTTGGAGTGCATACGTGATGTGTCAATGTCCTATGTGCTCTGCGTGTTCTTCAGTATTGCGAACAAGAAGATGATTGTTATCAAGGACACGATGATGCACTGTTCGCTCGTGGTATGCGAGAGCCGCATGAATAAAGCTCACAAACAGCGGATGCCCGCCAACTGCTACAGACTTAAACTCAGGGTGAAACTGACAGCCCAAAAACCAAGGATGGTGTGGTAGTTCGATAATTTCAACAAGGCGCGCATCGGGAGAAATGCCGCTGATAACAAGCCCAGCAGATTCAAGTTCTTCTCGAAAGTCATTGTTAAACTCGTAGCGATGCCGATGGCGCTCACGAATAATGTGCGATTGGTATGCCTCGAATGCCTTTGTTCCTTCTTTGAGAACGCATGGATACGAGCCGAGCCGCATTGTTCCACCTTTATTGGTAATATTGCGCTGGTCGGGCATGAGATCGATAACATTGTGCTTAACTTTTTTGAACTCCCCTGAATTGGCATGGGTGAGACCACAGACGTTACGTGCAAATTCTATAACAGCACATTGCATTCCCAAGCAAATGCCAAAAAAGGGAACTAGGTGCTCACGTACATACTGAATTGCAAGAATTTTTCCTTCGACACCGCGTGCACCGAAACCGGGTGCGACAACAATCCCATCAGTGCCACTTATAGCATAGGCAGCAGCGTCGGCTGTAGTAATCTGCTCAGAGTCGATATACTTGACTTCGACATGTGTGTTGTTCACCGCACCCGCATGGCATAGTGCTTCGAGAATACTTTTATAGGCATCTTGGTGCTGGACATACTTCCCGACAAATCCAATAGTAACGCAGTATTTAGGCTTTTTTATGCGCTGAACAAATTTTCCCCACTCTGTCAAGCTAGGCTTAACGGTGCGCTGGATGTGAAGTTTGCGCACAACAATATCATCGAGCTTTGCTTTGGAGTACAGTATAGGTACTTCATAAATGGTTTCTGCGTCGAGTGCTAGAACAACGGCGTCTTCATCAACGTTGCAGAAAAGCGCAATTTTGCTTTTGATGTCTTTCTCTAAGTCTTCCTCGCAGCGGCAGACAAGAATATCGGGCTGGATTCCATACTCCATGAGCATACGCACGGAATGTTGTGTTGGCTTTGTTTTGAACTCGCCTGCGGACTTAATGAATGGCACGTACGTAAGGTGGATAAACAGAGTATTTGCGCGTCCTAGCTCTAGACTAAGCTGCCGCGCCGCCTCGAGAAACGGCATAGACTCTATATCCCCAACTGTGCCGCCCAGCTCAATAAGCACAACATCAAACTTTTTATCAAATGTTGTCATGCGGCGCTTGATTTCATCAGTAATATGCGGCACAACTTGCACTGTTTTCCCAAGATATTTCCCTTGCCGCTCTCGCTGGATGACCTCGAAGTAGATTTGTCCAGTGCTAACACTGTTCTGACGTGTTACCGGAACTTGAATAAAGCGTTCGTAGTGGCCCAAATCAAGGTCGGTTTCTGCGCCATCGTCGGTTACATAGACTTCCCCATGCTGTTTTGGATTCATTGTACCGGTGTCAACGTTAATGTAAGGGTCGAACTTCATAATTGTTACTGTCAGGCCGCGCTCTTTAAGCAGTAAGCCTAAAGAGGCAGAGGTAATTCCTTTGCCGAGCGAGGACAGAACACCACCGGTGATGAAGATATATTTGGTTTTTTTGTTGACTTTGGTTGCCATAGACTCTCAAGCGAAGCTCTGCGATAAAAACAGGATAGAATGCGCAGTGGAAAGCACAAAACAACAAAACTACGGAATTTTATACAAGATTGCTATGCACAGAGGGCTAAAAAATTTCTCGATGCCTAGCGCAAGAAAAACCATCGTTCTTGTACAGCAAAGCGCTATTTTTGCAAGCGATGTATATGTATTCAGCCACATAGCTCACGTACGGCTTAGCAAACGTTTGTATACTGGACTGGAATAATGGCAAAACTCGTTCTTCAACCCCTTCGCGGTGCTGAGCAGCGTTCAACAGCTCGTGCTCACCATCATTCTTGTACCCATACTGACAGTGCTATACTCCACGACCTTAATCCAACACAACGTGCTGCTGTATCTGTAATGCAGGGTCCTATGCTAGTTCTTGCGGGTGCAGGAAGCGGCAAAACACGCGTTCTAACCTATCGTATTGCGTACATGATTGAGCAGGGTATTCAGCCGTCGAATATTCTTGCTCTCACCTTCACCAACAAAGCTGCTAGAGAGATGCAAGAGCGCATTGCGCTTCTTGTGGGTGAGAAACACGCTCGTCGTGTTTGGTCTGGAACGTTCCATGCAGTATTTGCAAGAATCTTGCGCCGGGAGGCTCACACGCTTGCTTTTTCGCCAAGCTTTTCTATCTACGATGCTGATGACAGTTTATCGATTATCAAGCAAGTGATAGGTACGCTCGGAATTGCTCAGCAACAGTGCAACCCTGCTGCAATACGCGCCGCAATTTCGAGTGCTAAAAGTGCTATGATATCATGGCAGCAATACCAACGCGAGGCACGGACGCCATTTGAGCGCAATGTAGGGCTGATATACAAAGAGTATCAAGAACGTCTTATACGACATAATGCAATGGACTTCGATGACCTATTGCTTAATACCATTCGTCTTTTTCATAACCCGCACACCCTCGAACGCTATCAAGAACAGTTTCGGTACATTTTGATTGATGAGTATCAGGATACAAACAAAGCCCAGTATCAGATAGTTCATCTTCTTGCCCAGAAGTACCGTAATATCTGTGTTGTGGGTGATGATGCCCAGAGTATATATAAATGGCGTGGTGCAGATATTCGGAATATTTTAGATTTTGAACGTGATTATCCTGAGGCAACAGTTGTTCGACTGGAGCAAAATTATCGTTCTACTAAAACGATTCTCGATGCTGCAAATGATGTTATTAGCCGTAATAGTCGGCAAATACACAAAACACTTTGGACAGAAAATAAGCACGGCAGCAAAATTTGTGTTATACCTTGTCAGAATGACCGTGAAGAGGCTGAAATAATCGCACAGATTATTAGAGATTCTGTAGTGAGGCGAGAGCACCATCTCGAAGACTTTGCGATTTTATACCGCACAAATGCTCAATCGCAAGCTCTAGAAGATGCTTTGCGGCGTGAGAATATTCCATATATCATTGTTGGTGGCGTATCATTTTATAAGCGTAAGGAAATCAAGGATGTTATAGCATATTTGCGCTTGGTGGTGAACCCAGCAGATGACGAAAGCTTTCTGCGTGCCATCAACGAGCCACCACGTGGCTTGGGTGTAACGTCGCTCGAGCATCTACGATGCTTTGCGCAAGAACAGAAGATATCACTGCTTGAAGCATGTACGCAAGCTCACCAGATTGCCAAGCTTCAGCGGCGCGCGCAGGAGAGTGCTCATAACTTTGCATCTATGATTATGCGTGTGCGTGCAATGCACGAGCATATGCGAGCAGACGATGCAGCAACCATGCTCATAGAAGCAAGTGGCATGTTGCGCATGTACGAAGATGACGGGTCGGAAGAAGCGCTCGACCGTTGGAACAACATTCAGCGTCTGCTCTCACATCTGACAGAGTACTGTGAGCGACAAAGTGCCGACAATCAGTCTGCAACGCTTGATCAATATTTACAAGAGATATCGCTTCTGAGCGATATTGACGAAGTGAAATTCGGCGGCAAATATGTGACGCTCATGACGTTGCATGCCGCTAAGGGCTTAGAGTTCCCTGTAGTGTGCATTGCTGGTATGGAGCAAGGGCTCTTTCCAAGTGTTCGGTCTGAGAGTAGTCAAGATGAGATGGAAGAAGAACGCCGCTTATTTTATGTGGGTATTACTCGCGCTCAAGAGCGCTTGTATTTGACCTATGCTGAAAAGCGCTATCGCTTTGGAAGTCTGGTATATTCCTCTCCATCTGTGTTTCTTGAGGAAATTCGTGAGGAATTAATCGAGTATGTGGGGCAGAGCAATATTCGCCGATCGGTGCGTAGAGAGCAGCACAGCCCTACTACGCAGACTCATCAATCCCATCGCCACACTTCATCGCAGACAATGCGCCGAAGCAATACCCGTGCTCCATATTCGTCCTTCTTCTCGGAAGCGCATCAAGAACATAGTCTAGGATACGGCGTAGACATTGCTCCCAAAGAAAACTATTCTCAGCTTCCTATGCATGAAGCGCATAGTGCAGTACACATCGGCAGCCGTGTCATACACCAATTGTTTGGAGAAGGCGTCATTACGCAGATCTTTGGTAGTGGTAGTTCGGTGAAAGTTGAAGTGAATTTTGCATCAGTAGGCAGAAAAATGCTTGTGCTTCAGTTTGCCAATCTGAAAGTATTGCCACAATTCTAGGCGAACACAGCAAGCCAGAAAGACAAGACTATGACGATACAAGAAGTGCAGAACGCTATTGTTGAAGAGTTTGCTGACTGCATGGAGTGGGAAGACAAATACGCCCATATTATTGCGCTAGGCAAAACCCTCGCGCCATTGCCCGAACAGTATCGGACAGATGATAATAAAGTACGTGGCTGCCAGTCTCAGGTGTGGTTGCATGCAGAGCTTCAGGATGGCAAAGTCGTATTCTTTGCCGATGCTGATGCTGCAATTGTGAAAGGCTTGGTAGCGCTAGCACTTCGAGTATATTCTCACCGAGAACCTCAAGAAATTCTGAATACTGAGCCAGAATTTATGAAAAAGATTGGACTTGATATGCACCTGTCTTCGACGAGAACAAATGGCTTTGCTGCGATGATAAAGCAGATAAAAGCTTACGCTCTTGGATTTGCGCTGCTGCAGCAGCGTACCGCAGAAGCATCGCAAGAGTAGAAGACAGCGCATGTACATACAGAAAAGCTAAGTGCTCACTGCTTGTAGATTACAGACGTTGATAACTCCTATGACAAACAAACAGCATATGAATGCAACAACATGGCACGTAGAGTTGGTTAATCATGGGACAATCCCTCATGTGGAGGAAAAAATTATTGTAGCCTTAAAGAGCTGCTATGACCCTGAAATTCCTGTTGATATCTACGAGCTTGGGCTTATTTATCGTGTGGAAGTCAAGCCCGATAACTCCGTGTATATTGAAATGACACTCACATCTCCGAATTGTCCATCGGCAGGAACGCTGCCCGGTGAAGTTGAAGAGCGTATAAAAGCTATTGATGGTGTTACAGATGCGATGGTTGATGTTGTGTTTGAACCGCCTTGGGACAAAACAATGATGTCTGACATCGCGCTGTTGGAGCTTGGATTTATGTAATGAAGACTTTAGGCACACTAGGCTGCGCTATACTTTGTTTCACTATTTTGTACGCTAATGTCTCGCCCTGTTACTGTTATACTGTATGGCAAATCAACC
>JANWZB010000129.1 GCA_025055035.1 Candidatus Kapaibacterium sp. | reverse complement strand
GTTTGCATATCAACAGGAAATAACAGTACAACGACGATAACAGTTCACGATACGCATCTGTACATTTGCTGTTACCTGCTCTGCACAGTGAGATTCAGCGCTGCACGTTCTGAGAGTGAGTATCGCTTACAAAGATACAAAATTCCGCTCTATGCTTGAAAACTGTCTGCCGTTCTCTACAAGAAGCACACTCTACAAGAAACACAGCAGTTGTATACAGCAGTTGTATGTTAAGTACAGGCAATTGGTTAAGTATGCAATGTGGTAGGTGTCATGGCATGCTGGTGATAGGACAGCTAGTACACACAAGTAACACCTACCAGTACAAAAACCATAAAAAAAATTTGCTTTTGTTTTGCTGGACGTGTAAGTTTGCCGTCAGGTTAGAAGAGCTCTAAATCGCGGTTTGCAATAATATTTCTAATTAGGTACGAAAAACTCCCCGAAAGCGTTCAAGTCTAGTCTAGTAAAAATTTGAACATTCCTAGCAAATCCTTTCGTTGTGGTGGTGAAAGGTGAGTAGGGGAGTGCCTCTTGATGAGTGGTGACATCGAGAGGCATCTCAGTTTTTGTAGGGGTTTCGCGTATATTTCAGGTGTTTGCAACTATTCCCTCAATATGCTATAGTGTTGCGCGTCTCTAATGTAACATAGCACATATAATTCTTTCTGTCTCCTTCTCGGCGTTACTTATAGTGTGTCCTATGTTCATTGATACAGTTGTTATCTATATTGCTTCTGGAAATGGTGGCGACGGCAGAGTCAGCTTTCGCCGAGAGAAGTTTGCTCCTAAGGGCGGTCCCGATGGTGGTAATGGCGGGAAAGGCGGTGATGTTATTGTTGTGGCAGATCCTCATATGTCCACACTGCTCGATTTTCGCTATAGGCAGCACTATCGTGCTGGGCACGGTCAGGCAGGTGGAACGTCGAACTGGACGGGTAAACAAGGAAATGATGTTGTTATTCGTGTCCCTTGTGGAACACTCGTGCGCGACGCAGAAACAGGCGAAGTGCTTGCTGACTTGACTGTTGCTGGGCAAGAGGTAACGCTCATGCGCGGTGGCAAGGGTGGGCGTGGTAATGCTGCATTCGCAACTGCTATAAACCAAGCACCACGCTACGCAGAACCCGGGCAACAAGGGCAAGAGCGAAAAGTGAAATTGGAGCTGAAGCTTATTGCTGATGTAGGACTCGTAGGTTTTCCTAATGCTGGTAAATCAACTCTCATAGCTGCTTTGTCTGCTGCACGACCGAAAATTGCTGACTACCCTTTTACAACTCTTGTCCCGAATCTTGGCGTTGTATCCCTGTCTGATGACCCCTCGCGCAATGCTCATTTCTGTATTGCCGATATCCCCGGTATCATTGAAGGTGCCCATGAAGGTCGTGGTCTTGGGCTTCAGTTCTTGCGTCATATTGAGCGTACACAAGTGCTCGTGTTTCTGCTCGACCCGCTAGCAGAGATTTCCGTACAAGAGCAATTTAGTCTGTTGCGTCGGGAGCTGACGCTGTACAATTCTGCGCTTGATACCAAAGAACGTATTATCTGCATCAATAAGGCTGATGTGCTAACTAATAAAGAACGCCGCGTGTTCAGCAACGTGCAGTTCGATGGAGAGAAGCCTGTGTATATTATTTCAGGCGTTTCTGGTGAGCGTCTGGACGAGCTCAAATATGCTATGTGGAATACTCTTGCAGCATCACGAGCGATGGCGTGTGCACAACTCTAGCTCATACGTGCCAGTATGAGCGTAACGCCATATTTCCTTTGCGTCGTTTCTGGCTATTCTGTGTTCTTGTGGTATATCGTTCTCTGTGGCGTCTTCGCCGTTTGCCTTTGATACCAGCAACTATTGCCACAAGTGCGAGCGTACTTGTGTTGTTGCTATGTATCTTGCTGCAGCAACTTCATGCGCCAGTATGGCTGTGGTTGTTAGGAACGCTTTGTGTTGCTAGTGTAAGTGGCACACTGTGCTATCTGATAGTTAATGCATGGTTGCACAAGGTGCGGTACTCAGTGGATAAGATTGTTGATTTCTCTGATGCAGTGCGTAATGGTGCAGCGTCAGTCAGTATTATGATTGAGCACGACGAACTGCCAGTAATGCAGCGTGCGCACGAGGCTATCAACAAACTTGCTGCCAAATCAATTCAAGATTTACGAGAGATGAAGCGTCTTGAACGCATGAGATCTGAGTTTCTGGGGAGTGTTTCTCACGAGCTGCGCACACCTATTTTTGCGGTGCAAGGGTTTCTCGAAACGTTGCTTGATGGTGCGTTGGAGGATGAGGCAGTGCGGTGGCAGTTTCTTGAGCGAGCCTACTCGAATACGGTACGCTTACATTCACTCTTAACCGACCTTGTGGACATCTCGCGTATTGAGTCTGGTGAAATGCGCTTGAGTTTTCGATACTTCCCATTGCTACCGCTTGTGCGAGAAATTATGGCAAATCTTGAGCCCGCAACAGAAGAACTCAGCATCACAACTGCTATCGAGTGCCATATTGATGAAGACACCGATGTGTATGGCGACCGCGATCGCTTGGCGCAAGTACTCACAAATCTTTTGGATAATGCTATCAAGTACAACGTTAAGAACGGCTCGGTTACTGTGTTGCTCGAATCTGTGTATGATGGAAAGGGAGTGGAAGAAGTACGTGTGAGTGTCCGGGATACTGGGATTGGTATTGCGCCAGAGCATCATAGTCGAATCTTCGAGCGCTTCTACCGTGTGGATAAAACACGCTCGCGTTCTGTGGGTGGAACAGGGCTTGGGTTAGCGATTGTTAAGCATATTCTTGAGGCACATAAGTCGGCTATCTATGTGCACAGTGCTCCAGGGCAAGGAACCACAATCAGCTTTACGCTGCGCAAGTAGAGACTACAAAAGTACTGCAAGAAATGATAGCGTTAGGTGGGAAGGTTAGTAGATATACGTTTGGTGAGCATGGTCTTTGGATAGCTAGTAGTTCTGCATACTCTGCTTTTCGAGCCATACACACTTGCTGTATGCAGGCGAAGGCAAAAGCTCTGTGTAGCGTGTTAAATTTCAGTTACACGGGGGTTTCTCATCACAAAGCCGTTTCTTGTCATCGGAAAATTTGTAACTTTGCCGCGCGTTTTGCACTATACACTACGCGCCACATGGCAGGCAAAGCGCACTCACGCTAGCTACGAGATGTATAAGTCTGTTCCGCGTTGCTACCTATGTCAACTAAGCGTCTTGTTGGTCTGTTTGCTATTGGTGCTGCTCTTGTGGCGGTAGTTGTTGTGGCTGGCTTAGTTTTCAGCACGATGGGGACGTTTCTTGTGAACGGCATTCCAAACATATCATGGGAATTTCTCACAGAAGCTCCTCGCAACAATAACACCGAAGGAGGCATTTTCCCTGCAATTTACGGTACAACACTGCTTGTGATAGTGATGTCTATTTTGGGCGTACCAATTGGTACAATTACGGCGATTTACCTGAACGAATATACACGTGCTGGTGCACTGATGCCACGCATTATTCGGTTTGCTGTCAATACGCTTGCAGGCGTGCCTTCGATTGTGTTTGGGCTTTTTGGCTTAGGATTTTTTGTACAGTTTGTGGGCAAAGGAATGGATACATTGGTCGGAAACACAGAAGCAGTGTGGGCAAAGCCTGCACTTATATGGTCTGCAGCAACACTTGCCGCACTAACGTTGCCAGTAGTAATTGTATCAGTCGAAGAAGCATTGAAGACTGTTCCGCGGGAAATGCGGGAAAGCAGCCTTGCTCTCGGTGCAACGCGCTGGCAGACAATATGGAAAATTGTGCTGCCAAGCTCAACAACGGGGATTCTTACAGGCTCTATTCTTGCTATTGGGCGCAGTGCTGGAGAAGTTGCGCCGATATTGTTCACTGGGGTCGTATATTCCTTACCCGAGCTTCCCGAAGGCATCACAAGCCAATTTATGCATCTAGGATACCACTTATTTGTTCTGTCGACACAGTCGCCAGATGTTGACAAAACGTTACCTTTGCAGTATGCAACAACACTTGTGTTACTGCTGCTTACATTTACACTCAATTTTGCTGCAACGTTTATCCGCTCTCGGCTCAGAAAGAAACAGTACCGTTAAGTCATTGAGCGTGCAACGTTATCCGTAAAGTAGTTCCATCATGGCAAAAGAAGTTAAAATTCGGGCACATGACCTTAGTGTATACTATGGTGCAAAGCAGGCGCTGCACCGCATATCACTAGACCTGTATGAGCGTGAAGTAACGGCATTTATTGGTCCGTCAGGCTGCGGAAAATCCACATTCCTGCGAAGCATCAACCGCATGAACGACCTTGTTCCCGATGCCCGTGTTGCAGGGACATTGGAAATTGATGGCATAAATATTTATGATAGTAGCGTTGATGTTGTGGAGCTACGTAAGCGCGTGGGCATGGTCTTTCAGAAATCGACACCTTTTCCAAAGTCTATCTATGATAATATTGCCTTTGGACCTCGCCTTAATGGTATTACAGACCGCAAAGAGCTGGATAGAATTGTAGAAGAAAGCTTAATCCATGCTGCACTCTTCGATGAAGTCAAGGACCGACTCGACGCCTCAGCAATGGGTTTGTCAGGCGGGCAACAGCAGCGGCTATGTATTGCTCGGGCTATTGCGGTGAATCCTTCTATCTTGCTTATGGATGAACCGTGCTCTGCACTCGACCCTATCTCAACCGCAAAAATCGAGGAGCTTATCCTTGATCTCAAGAAGCAGTACACTATTATCATTGTAACGCACAACATGCAGCAAGCAGCTCGGGTGAGTGAGTATACAGCATTCTTCTACATGGGGCATTTGATAGAATTCGATAAAACACGCAAGATATTCACAAACCCAAGCAAAAAGGAAACAGAGGATTATGTAACTGGACGGTTTGGATAAGTAGTATTCTGCTTCCTGATACAGTCTTGTTACTTACGTGTGTACATATATGCTATGTACGGTATGACGATAGCTCTGTTCTCTAGTTGGTCTCACCATTCTATCACACAGGGTACTAAACTATGCATCGTTCATTTGAAGATAGTCTCGACAAGCTTCGTACACGCCTTATTCGTATGGGGAGTATTGTTGAAGAACAAGTAGAGTTTTCGTTTCGTGCTGTACTGAAAGGGGATGAACAAATCGCGCAGCTAGTAATGGAGCGCGATGACAAAGTTGATAAGCTCGACATGAAAATCGACAAGCAATGCCAAAAGATATTCGCGTTGCATCAGCCTGTAGCAAGCGACTTACGGCTTCTTCTTGCCGCACTCAAGATTAATAACGAGCTTGAACGCATAGGAGATTTAGCGTTCAATATCGCACGCAATCTCATTGAGCAGCCGCAGTTGCCGGAGTTAGCCGAAAAGCTTGGTCTGGAGCGCCTCACACAGGGGGTACACACAATGGTGAAAGGAAGCCTCGACGCTTTCGTCAATAATGACCCAGAGCTTGCATACCAGATCATGCGCACAGACAACCACATTGATACGCTCACGCGGGAAATTTTCGATGAAACAGTTGCTCTTATGAAGCGTGATGGTTCTGTCATCGAGACGGCTGTTGGTATATTGATGGTGTTGCGGAACTTGGAGCGTATGGCTGACCAAGCCTCGAACATCTGCGAAAATGTGATATTCTTAGTAGAGGCAAAGCTTGTGCGTGCCACACACGCTGAAAACGGACCGCCTTTTCAGACAGATGCCGACAGAGATGAAGATTAGATGCGAGGCTGTGCTGTGAGTCTTGTGAGTGCTTCACGATACTTCGCTGCAGTTGCGTCGATAATATGTTGGGGGAGCGGTGGTGGTGGATACTGCTTGTTCCAATCGAGAGTTTCTAGGTAATCACGCAACACTTGCTTATCGAAATTCCTTGGCGATGTGCCGGGCTTCCATTCTGATGCAAGCCAAAACCGCGAAGAATCTGGGGTAAGAACTTCATCAATTAGGATAAGCTTGCCTTCAGCATCAATTCCAAATTCGAACTTTGTGTCGGCAATAATAATTCCTCGTTCCAGCGCATATCCTGCAGCAAAACGATATAAATCAAGGCTAATGTCGCGTACTCTTTGTGCATTCTGCTTGCCAACAATATGCGCTGCTTGCTCGAAAGAGATGTTTTCATCGTGCCCTGTTGTAGCTTTTGTTGCAGGAGTAAAGAGTGGTTCCGGCAATTGGTCGGATTCTTGCAAACCTGCAGGTACGCGTATACCGCATATTGTTCCTGAGCGCATATACTCCTTCCATCCCGAGCCTGCGAGATATCCACGCACGACACACTCTATTGCGAGTGGAGTTGTTTTGCGCACAAGCATAGAGCGACCTGCAAGCTCTTCGCGATAAGCGTAGCATTCTGAGGGATAGTTTTCGGTACATGCGGAAACCACATGGTTATCGATGATGTGTCGTGTTTTCTCAAACCAAAAGAGTGAAAGCGTAGTGAGGATAGTACCTTTGTCGGGAATAGGCTGTTCCATGACGATATCAAAGGCAGAAATGCGGTCGCATGCAACAATCAATAGTTCCCGTCCCAGATCATAGATATCACGAACTTTACCACGCCGAAGCAGCGACAGTGTTGGAATGTCAGAATACATCATATGATTCCCGGCCAGGATTCTTAATGTGGAAATGATGAATGGAGAGCTTCACGGACAGCACTGGCGTGGCTACGGCTAACACTAAATAGCTCAGGTATACCGCGCAAACGCACAGCGTATCGGCTTCCGTCGAACAGTATCTCCTCAATGAAGCGTTTGTGTACGAGCGTAGAGCGGTGTAGCCGTAGAAAGGCATCAGCAGGAAGCGATTCAGACCATTCCTCAAGTGCTTTCCGCATAAGCGCCACTGAGCCATCAGCAATATGGACCTCTGTGTAGTTGTCTGCAGAACGTATGAAGACAATCGCGTGAACGGGGACAAAGCGGCTTTTCGTTCCAAACTTGAGCAAGAGCTGGTCATTGATGTGAAGAGTCTTGATACCGCTTGGAGCGTGTGCATGCGTTGCTGCATCATGTGATGATAAACTGGATGATTGTGTAGAGCTGTGGTGAGCATGTGCCCGAAGTCGCCGAAGCGATTGCTGCAAGCGTTCTGGTGAAGCAGGTTTCATGATATAATCGAGAGCATTAACCTCGAACGCACGCAGAGCGTACTGGTCGTATGCTGTCACAAACACGACTTTTTGCATATCGGGAATCTCTTGCACAAGGTCGAATCCTGTACCGCCCGGAAACTGAATGTCAAGAAAAATACCGTCGGCTTCTGGGTATTTGCGCAGAACTTCTCGTGCTGATTCGAGAGTGTCAGCTTCAGCAATAATACGTACATCGCCACATTCTTCAAGTGCTCGTCGTAATGTATTGCGTACACGGCGCTCGTCGTCAATAAGAATGAGATTCAATGTTTTCATAGAAAGCCTCTGTGCAATGAGGATACCGTGTCTGTAGAGTACAATAGTCGCGCTAAAGAAGGGCAAAGGGACGGTAGATGCCCAAATGGTATAGCCGAAGATGTCCGAGGTGTACGCTATTGAAAGTGCAGTGCGCGTAAGATACGGATTTTTCCACCGATAACCGCTGGAATACTTG
>JANWZB010000128.1 GCA_025055035.1 Candidatus Kapaibacterium sp. | reverse complement strand
AAGACAGTATACAGGGTCATAGGGGTGATATTCGTGCAATGCTTGGTGAGACGATACATATTCCTTCTGGCATCGCTGGAAGAAGAACGCGGTACGAATGGCTGAAAAATGGTGTCGTGCTACATGGAGCAACAAGCGCTACACTTATTCTTCTGGAGGCTAGTGCGCGGGATGCTGGTACGTACATCTGCCGAGCAACAAATAGTCTGATTCCCAATCTAACGCTTGTAACACGTGCTGTACACGTCAGTATAACGGGAGCAATAGCGCAAGCGCTTCCGAAAGCAGAATTGCAATTTCCAATATCTCAAGCAATCAATGTTGCTCCACGACCACAGCTGCAATGGTCGCGTGTACGAGGGGCTGATGCGTATACTATTGTAATAGCACAAGACCGCAGGCTCACGCGCAATGTTCAGCGAATTGTTGTGGAGCAATCGCAGCGTGGAGACAGTGTTGTTGTAGCATGGGCGTCGGCAGAGCGTTATGGTACTATACTTGAGCGTGGAGCAGAATATTTCTGGTCGGTGCAAGCAATATCATGGATAGAGGGTGTTCGGGCATCATGGTCAGATACTGCTTCGTTCCGTGTTGTGCCGTTTGGGCAGAATATTGCTGTAAGTAGCGTACATTTTGGTCGTGTTACTATTGGCGATACTGCAAAAGCATTTGGTGCACTTGTCAACGTCAGTGATGAGGACTTGCGCTTAGAGTCTGTTGCTGTAGAAGGTTCGCTTGAACGTGCGTTTGCTGTGCACGTTCCAGAGCGTAGTATTCTTCCAGCAAATACTTCGCTACCATTCGTTGCAGTGTTTAAGCCAGATAGAACAGATACACTGCGTGCAAGCTTGGTGGTCCGGTATACTGATAGTAAAGGTCAAGGAATACAGTCTGTAAGACTCGAACGTGCTCTTATTGGCCATGGTGGTGCGCTAGCTCTTCGTGCTGTGGATTTCGATACAGTACGGGTCGGCAAGTCGATGGTTCGGAGCATTCAGATAGAAAACCGTAGCGGCAGAGCAGTGGCAATTTCTAGTATAACCGTTCGTTCTGAGAATGGTACAGGCGAGCACGTTTTCTCCATCGCAACGCCACAGCGCAGAGTAGATGCTTTGATTCTAGAGCCCGGAGATACCGTATTTG
Source organism: Candidatus Kapaibacterium sp. (assembly GCA_025055035.1). GTDB lineage: Bacteria > Bacteroidota > Ignavibacteria > Kapaibacteriales > UBA4661 > PH2015. The sequence continues at coordinate 6,635 of JANWZB010000128.1, read as the reverse complement.
TACCGTTACGCTGTTTGTCGCTAGCGCAAGGAATGCAGTATGGTATTGTCAGTGTTATCAGCGAGAGTGAGCGCTTGCAAGCAAACATCAAAGCATTCGCGCGCCTTGCACGCCCTGATGATGCATCAGTATCGCTTGTTGCAAGTGCAAATCCTGTGAGTGCCCCTCCGGGTACACGGGTGTACGTACACATTAATATCGAGAATTACTCAGAGGCATTGCGTCAACGCCTTATCAATGCTGCACGACCTGAGGTACACTGCATGCTACGCTTCGATCGTCAGGTTCTGATTCCAGAAGGACGTGATGTACGCTTGCTTCAAGGGACATCTGATTCAGCAGTAGTGCTTGTGAATACAGCATGGGAAGGACGCTCAGGGACTATTGCGGTAATTCCTTTTCGTGCAGTTGCTGGCACTAGAAGATGGACACGCCTAGAAATTATTAATGCTCATTGGGGTGGTACATCGGCAAACGAGCGTGCAGAATGGGAACAGAAGGTCTTTGTGGAAGAGAGCGATTCTGTGGGAGTATTTAATGCACACATATCAACCGCAGGAGGAAGACGATTTATTACTATGCAGCAAGCTCGTGCACCATTGGCTATGCTATCGGTTGTACACCCAAATCCAGCATCGGATATTGTGAATATCATCTACACGCTCTTCGACGAAAGTAACGATATATCTCTTGACATCCTGAATGTGAAAGGCGAAATTGTGCAGGCTGTACACTCCGCAATGCACTGCAGACAGGGAGAGTATCGAATAGTTACAAATGTGCGCATGCTCAGTGCTGGTGCATATATTGTGCGCTTACGTGCTGGAAACACTACCGTGTCCCAACGTCTCGACATCTACCGCTAGAACGTAGGTTAACACTGTTCTGGTAATCCTCTTATAACAAGCACCAATAAAAAGCCTCCTTCAGCAAGAGCGCTTCTCTCTGAAGGAGGCCGACGTATTTGTTCTTATTCTCCCAACTTGGCAAGAAGATAGTTTTATGTTGTTGGATTTTCGACGATAATCCGTATGACGTGCTTGTATGCTTCAGCTTCTGGGGTAGATGCGGTCAAACTGGTACCTGCAGAAGAAGACCGTGTAGGAAGCGAGGAGCTCGACGAGACGTCGCGCAGCACAGCGTTGCGGACATCAAGATTGAGTGCTTGGGCGACAGTCCGCGAAGAGACATTTGTGTTTCCTCCGTACACTATGATTGTTACTTTAGACTTCGATGTAATGCTGCGTTTTGCAGCTTCAAAAGCCGTTTTTGAGCAGACATCCATATCGTTGAGTGATGTACCAACGATGCTTTCAAAAGTATTGATAGTTTTGTCGGGGGTACCGCTTTTCCGCTTGCTTTCGAGGGAAATTTGTTGTATGGGGATTGAACGTAGAACGGGGTCGGGTGCAGCGGCATTATTGATATCGTAAGCACCAATGCGTATGTTGACAGGTTCGCTAGATTGAGGCATGGTTGCCGGTTCATCATTCAATCTCCACTCATATCGTGGCGGATAAGGGTCGCCACCACGTGCTTCTTTCAGGACAACAGGCTGGTTATCAACAATTTGCTGAAATTCCAGTTCCCATTGCTTGAGACCAACGCCGCTGCTAATTTCAAGTGCAAGATTGACGACAGGGGGCGAAGCTACGCGAGCGGTATAGGTGATTGTCAGAGGGGCGAGGACGCTGGGATCATCGCTACTAAAGGTAACTGACCGCTTTTCGGCTTGATTACTTGCATCAGGAGCTTTTGTGGTACGTTCCAGTCGTGTTGCAGGAATTCTCCATACATCCATGAGGTAGGTTGCGATAGCTTCAGCGCGCTTTTCCGCAAGGCGTGTATCCGTCTCATCGCGTGTCTGCTGTCCAATGATGGTGAGCTTTCCAGAAGATGTTGTCATGCGCTTCCCGATAATATTGAGTACGTGTGGGTATACGCTAGAAAGCTCTGCATTGGGATTCGAGGGAAGTCTGAAGCTTTCCCGTTCAGCGCTTTGAATGCGGCGATACCGTGAGGCTGGAGGAATGCTTGAGTTTTGCTCAAAGTACACAACAGGAAGAAATGGGCGCTGCAGTGTTGCTGCAAACTGCTCAACGCGAATAGTTGGATTGTCCACTTCCGTTCCGTCTTCGCGCGTTGCTGTGATTTTTGTGATTTGTGCCTGAAAGACTTTTTTCTTCGTTTCGACAAGCTCTTTTTTCAGGATGCCTTTCTCGAGATTCGCAATCTGCTCGCTAAGCTGAGCGGATATGATAATAGTATTAATCGCTGAATCAGCAAGAGCAATCGAGGTATTGCGCAGTTGTTCTTGCTTGGCGCGCAGTCTATTAGCAATACTGCGCAGGCTATCGGTTCGCCGTTCTTCGCGTTCAAACTCTTCTTGCTCAGCTTTATTAGTGAAGTTAAGTATAAAGCTCAAGCCAATTGTTGCCGAGAATGGGCGAACAGTAATAGTATCAAAGCGCGTGCGATTTGCTTCAACGCTCGGAACTCCAGGCATTGGAGGAATGGGATAACGAAAGCTTGCATCAGTAAAGCCCAAAGGTAAAGCTTTAATAGCCTTTTCTGTGGCTGTATTGATAGACTGTAGAGCTTGTAGGGCAAACGGTGAGCTAAACACAGGAAGATTATAGCTTGCATTCACATTAAAGAACAGCGTTCCGAAATTTTTTATTGAGAACAGAGGCACTTGTAGCCCCAAACGTGGCTCAATAAAAAGTTGAAGTGTATTTGCTTCGATAGTCTGTGCTGCTTTGTCGATCGGTAATGCTGTGGTATCAATAGGAACGGTGCTAGCTGCATTCAGAAATGGCAAGTTTGGAATGCCGACGTTTAAACCAAGAAGAAAGCCCCCGATATTCAGCATAGGCGAGACCGTAAGGAATTGAGCTGTTGTTTGGAACTTCGCAATTTCGCGCTGGGAACGTAGAACGGGATTGCCATTCACGGAAGGGAGTCTATTCACGTACGGTAGATAGCGGTCTCGTGCAGTGTCGCTGAGAATAAATCGAGGCCATGTCTGTGTGCCAAATGAGTATGTTGCAACCCCAATATCGAGATTGAACCCGATTTTTTCTGCAAACAGTGAGGGAACATATAATGTTACGCCGAATTCAGGTTGTGGGAAAACGTCAAGTGATGTCCCACTTTCACCAGCAATCGAGAATGTTGGCGTGTAAGTGGGATTTAGCGTGCGAAATGTCGTGTTGATTGTTCCCCGAACACCACCGTATGCTCCTATTCCCCAATACACAACTTCTGCTGGTGGAAGAAACTTTTTGTTGTCCTCGTCGTCGGAGCGTAGCGGAGACGATGCTTTCTGTGCGTACAGCTCGGTTGTCATTGTTATAAGCACTATCGCACGAAGCAGAGATCGAAAGGTTGAAAGTCTCATAGTACTATCCCATCGAAGATAAAAGTGAACAAACATGCAGAGCTTGATGAAGCAAGCTGCATAGCAGTTGTGTTTTGCACAAGTAAGAATTATAATCTACTAAGAAGCTACCTTTAGCGCAAGAGTTTTCTCTATGTGAAATACAAGTAAACTGTGTGGTTGCAGGATTGGCGTCTTTGGTTACATGCTAAACTTTCTCTAATTTCGATGTGCAGTAGAGAGTAGTGAGCAATACTCAACCTGTTATTTCGATGATAGTTCCACATTGCAACAGTATCCATGTATGGCAAAGGTTATTCTGCTGTGGGTTAGTGGCTTTGTGATCATTGTATTGTTATCGTTCGCTGTGAAAGGCTTTATGCGGCGTGTGTTCGGGCTATCTACACGCCAGCATCCATCGCAGAAAGCGTGGCTCGAGATGCGAAAAACAAAGCAGAAGTAGGGAGATGTGTTGGAAAAATTGCATAAATTCACCGAAGTATAGTTGTATTTTTTGAAGCGTGTATGACAACTACCAATACCCTGTATACTGAACAAGCTCATACCCTCAAGCTAGTCCCTACCGCATTCGCCAATTCTTCGAGTGTAGCACAACATGCAGCGAATGGGAATTGTAGTGAGCACACTGTGCCTCATGATCTTGTAACAGCGATTGACGTTGGTACAAATTCGTTCCATGCTGTTGTCGCGAGCATAAGTCCAAAGGGGATATTTACCATATACAGCCGCGACAAGGAAAATGTACGCTTAGGCGAATCGTATGGGGATATGAAGTATATTAGCCCCGAAGCAATGGAGCGAGGAATTGCTGCAATGAAGCGCTTTGCACAAATGGCTGCACGTGTGCAAGCACCTGTGCGGGCTATAGGAACAAGCGCTATGCGGGAAGCTATAAACCGTGATGAATTTGTACGCCGTGTACAGGAGGAAACTGGCATTACTATTGAGGTCGTGTCGGGTAACGAGGAAGCCCGCCTTATCTATCTTGGTGTACTGCAAGCATTGCCTATCCTTGATGTCAAAACACTGATTATTGATATCGGCGGTGGTTCGACAGAAACAATTGTCGGATTACGGGGAGATATGGTGTACGGATGCAGTACAAAGCTTGGCGCGATTAGATTGACACAGCGATTTTTTACCGAGGAGCGCCTTTCGGCAAAAGCAGTGAAGGAATGCCGAGAATATATTCGTGGTGAGTGGGAGCTTGTTTTGCAAGGAATTCAAATCTGTGGCTTTGAGAAAGCTGTAGCAAGCTCAGGAACAGCACAAACGATTGCTTCCATGATACTTGCTCGTAGAGGACAAATGAGCGAGGAAGACGATATGTCTTTGAACGGTGTGACACTGCAGCGGAGCGAAATCCTCGAAGCTGTTGAAGCCCTTCTACAAGCCAAAACTGTGAAAAAGCGTATGGAAATTCCCGGCATGGATGCAAAGCGCGCAGATATTATCGTTGGTGGGGCACTGATCTTAGAACAAGCTGTAACACGCTTAGATATCCGCGAGCTTACAATTTCGGATTATGCCTTGCGTGAGGGTATTCTCTTGGATTATTACCAAAAGCAATGTGCTATAGAGCACTATCATCATTTAAGTCGTCTACGGTACGAAAGTGTTGTCAATCTGTGCGATATATGCCAAGTTGACCGAAAGCATGCTGAACACGTGCGCACACTTGCTGTTCAGTTATTTGATGAAATGCGGCTCTGTGGACTACATTCGTACACAGAAACAGAACGCGAGCTATTGGAGGCGGCAGCATTACTGCATGACGTGGGATACCATATTTCGTCGGACCAGCACCATAAGCATTCGTACTACATCATTCGTAATTTTCAGCTTTTGGGATTTACCAACGATGAGAAAGAGCTTATTGCTAATATTGCTCGCTATCATCGTAAAAGCCATCCCAAGCCTAAGCATGAAAACTTTCAGCGTGTTCCTGCAGTGAAGCGGGAACTTCTGTGTTGGCTTGCTGGGATCCTACGTATTGCTGAAGGGCTCGATAGAAGGCATCAAGCAATTGTGCAGCGTATTACCGTCGGTCAAACACCAGAAGAAGTGCTAATAGAGTTGAAATGTTCTGCAAGTGCCGGTGCGCCAGACATTGAAATTTGGAGCGCTCTGCGGCGGGTAGCACTCTTAGAGGAACAAATGCATAAGACAATCCGCTTTCATGTTCAACTACACGAACATATTTAACAATAAACGATGTGCTATGAATGTACCATTGCAATTTCTTGCTCTTGGGCGTCGGGAAACGTACTCGTTTTCGCGCTGGATAAAGGTTGTTGTCTGGACAATTCTCTGGACTATACCAGGCAGTGTAATCAGTCTAGTTATCATTGCTATACAGTCTCCTGAAGGACAAACTATGAACGAGGTACTTGCATCTATCAAGCCATCAGCGCTTGGTGTTGCTGTTCTTGTTCTGCCATTTGCAACAGCGTTCTATGGTTTGTGCCGTCAGGTACAGCGCCAGCACGGGCGTGATTGGAAAACGCTCATCACAGTATATGAGAATATTGCATGGAATAAAGTCATGCTTGGTGCTTTGGTGTGGGGTGGCATATTTATAGTCGATGTTGCTATTCAGTATATAAGCAGTCCCCAGCGCTTTACATGGGCGTTTAATCCTTCGGAGTGGCTGCTATTGCTTGTTGTTGCAGTGCTCTTAATTCCGATTCAATCTGGCTTCGAAGAGCTTTTCTTTCGTGGATATCTGATGCAGACAAGTGCAATTGTCTGTAAGCGTGCGTGGCAACCGCTTGTGATAACGTCGGTTGTTTTTGGCTTGCTGCATAATACCAATCCTGAAGTACAAGCATACGGGTTTGTGATGATGATCGCATATATTGGTATGGGGCTCATGCTTGGAGTAGCAGTAATTATGGACGATAGCATAGAGTTAGCAATTGGTGCACATGCAGCAAATAACATTCTCAGTGCATTGCTTGTAACAGAAACGAATTCTGTGCTTCAGACTCCATCGCTCTTTCGCATGTCTGGTCAGCAGCCAGATGCCCTGTGGCTGTTTCTTGAGACAGCTATTACTGCAGTTGCCTTTCTCCTTATTCTGCACAGTGTCTGTCGCTGGGAAAGCTGGAAACGCTTGCTATTGCCGATTTGGAGTACTAGTGATAGTGATACTAATGACCTTGCTAATATCAAAGAACAAGTGGTATAGCAGAAGTGGTGTGGATAAGTAGGGGCGGTAGAGTATCGTACGTAA
>JANWZB010000127.1 GCA_025055035.1 Candidatus Kapaibacterium sp. | reverse complement strand
GCAACAAGATGCTCTATCGCATTTTGATTCTCGGCTACAAGCGAGCAAGAGTCTATATGAAAACACTATCGAAAGATTACAAGCCACTTTACAGGCAGAACGCTTAGAGCATCAGCAAGCACTACAGGCTCATGCCGATGAACATGAAACCATTACGCATGCTCTACAAGCAGAAATCAACTCTCTTAAATCTATCCTTGAGCAGGAACGAAGCAGTTTCGCATCCGCAAAAATGCGTATACAAGAACTCGAGCATCTGATACCTACTCATATTCTCTCCTTAAGCGCGGAAGAACGCCAAACATTGACAACAGTCGTTACACAGCTACTAAACCGCATAGAACTTGCTCTAGAGCATACCTCATAGTTCTTCTAGCAATCATCTCTCAGAGGTACGCTGAACGGCTGATACATAATCGCTTCCCATAGCATACTAGGGAAATTCAGCGTTTGAAAATGCCTTGTCGTACGCTATCTTTGCATTACTTTTGTAGCCTATAACTTTCCTAGTTTTGCAGAAAGTGGCACGGGCACGCAGCCTCATGTTGTTTCTATTCTATAGAGTAATCTCTCGTATGGAATGCTGCTTTACCTCTTGCTTACGGACAACAATCTCCTTTATTGTCCAGAGCATCATTATGCTTCTCCTTACTGTATTCACGCAAGAATTATCTGCACAGGTCTCGCGGTATAAACCTCTTACTCCTGAACAAGTTAGGGCAGTTGTTCATTCACAGCAACGCCTTATAGTTCCTCTAGTAGGAGAATGGCAGCGTTCATCTCTTTCCGAGCCTGAATGGCAGCGTGTTACTCTCCCTCTTTCCGAAACAACGATTGACGAGTTCCGTTATCGCCGAACATTTGTAATAGATGACAATCTCATCAAGCGCTATGAATGGCAGCTTTATTCGCTAGGCTGTAACTATCGCATGGAGGTATATATTAATGGGCAGTACCTTCAAAGTCACGTTGGTGGGGGCTTTCCGTTTTCTATACGCATACCAGACTCCTATCTTATAAGCGGGAGTAACGCGCTGGAGATTGTTGTTAGCAATCACCTTGATGCATCAACAACCATTCCTTTGCGCCCGATACCTCACGACGGTAAAGTCTATGGCGGCATCACTCGCGAACTCTTTCTGATTGGAATGCCGAATGTATTTTTGAGCAGTGTTGATGTTAAAACGACGTTTAGCAGCAACGACTTCAGCGTAGCTAACTTACAGATTACTACTTCCCTTACTTCAGGTAGCTTATATGAAGGAATACGTAGCGACTCATCAAAGCTATTGCAGCTGATTGCTGTACCTAAGCTTAATGTGGAGATCACAGCAGAGCTGCGCTCCCTTGAAGACTCTAGTGTTGTTGCGCGTGCTACACCAACAATGATAGAAATCAACGCAAATCGTAATGCGCAGGTAAAGCTCAATTTCTCTGTGGCTTCGCCTAAACTGTGGTCTCCATCATCTCCGCATTTGTATCTTCTGAGTGTAACACTTCGACGCGGTGGAGAGATTCTCGACGATTACAACACTTTCTTTGGTATATACAAAGCATATGTGGGAACTCACAATGCTAAATCTACACTGTTTATCAATGGTCAGGAAATAAGCATTAAAGCAGTGGACTATGTTGAAGATGTCCCTTCGCTTGGCGCTACAATGAATATTGATGACTATGAGCGCGACATCATTGCCCTCAAGACTCTTGGAGCAAATGCTATTCGCCTACGTTTTAGTAATCCACACCCATACTTAGCTTCTGTATGCGACAAATACGGTATCATGCTCCTCACAGATTTACCGATACGCGACGTACCAGGATCAATCTTGGGCAAAGAGAATTACATTGTAACTGCCCAAATCATGATGAAAGATCTAATAACTGCCTACGAGAATCATCCTTCTATTCTTGCATTTGGAATAAGTGAGAATATTGCAGAAAACCAACCCGAGTATACACTGTATTCACAGAAAATTCGCGAAGTAGTGAGGAGCTTGTCCTCGAAATTACTCTACAAGACCGCACATGAAAAAACATCATCCCTCGATACGGAAGGATTAGATTTCATTATTTTTTCAATGTACAGCGATGACATTCACAACTTCCGCGTAAAAGCTGAACAACTTAGAGACCTTGCAACGAATAAGCTGAGTATATTCAGTTTTGCTAAACTTATTCAGCCAGATAACCATAAAGGTTACTCCGACCCTCTCTCTGTCGAAGCACAAGCACGGTTCATCCGCCAGCGCTTTCGTGTTCTTCAAGAGTACAAAATCTCCGATAATGTTATCATCAGCACACTTAATGATTATCTTACCGAACGACCGATTCTCATCACTAATACCCTAGACCAGTATGTAGCTACTAGCGGTTTACTTTCTCGCACGCGTGACGCCAGACTATCATATCAGATGGTTAAGGCACTCTTCAACGATGAGAAAGAACCGATCCTAGAAACAGGAAACTACAAGCCCGATATTCCTGCACTATACACAGTTCTTAGCATAGTGCTCATCATCGTATTTTTCATTCTCATAAACACTTCACGCCGTTTTCGTGAAGATGTTCTACGGGCACTCCTGCGTCCATATAATTTCTATACCGACATTCGAGACCAGCGCATTCTCTCGAATGCGGGAACATTAACCCTCGCCCTTATACTGTCTACAACAATTGGTCTCATTGCTTCTTCGGTACTATACTTTTTACGCTTTAGCTACTTACTCGATTATGCTCTGGCACATTTTATTGCATCAAATGCTCTGAAAGAGTTTGTCAACACTATCATTTGGCAACCGTGGGCTTCATGTACCGTTATCGCACTTATTTTCCTTACATTTCTTGGGCTGCTAACACTTCTCATCCGTACTTGTTCATTCTTTGTACAATCTCGTATTTTTCTGAGTGATTCTTTCGTGATTAGTACATGGGCATTTCTTCCTGTCATATTCCTGCTCGTACTAAGCTCGGGTTTATACCGCCTCTTCACAACAAATACGTACACGCTCATTTCATTGCTTCTCGTTCTATATATCTTTTTATGGTGCGTTTATCGCGTCTTTCGTGGTGTCGCTGTTATTTACGATGTTAGGGCGTTTCATGTGTATATTGTTGGTACTGTGTTTCTTATACTGTGTGCTGGTATACTTCTATTCTTCTACGATTCACGATACTCGACACTTGCATTCGTTCAACACTTCTTTTTGGTGTGGTACCAATAATAGTCTCGCAGAAACATACATCGTGCTACACTCAGCTATTCCGCAAAACAACATCTAGCACATGGATTATCCTTGTGCAGAGGGTAATAGCTATCGCTATAGCAATATCCTCTGCAATTGCGCAACAGCAGCAATCTCCTACTAAGCGCTCTTCCGACAAAGTAGATAAAGCAAACACCGAACACCCCCTTGAATTACCAGAGTTTATCATTACCGGTACAGAAGTTCTTGACGTTCCGGGAGCAACAAAGCAGTTTCCTATGCCTTTGCCAAAACTTACACAACAGGACATACGACGGCTCAATCCAATAGAAAAAACCATGTTCTCTATGCTTCCTTTCCCCAGCGTGGATATCCCAAATTTGGAGAAACAAACACATCAAGGATTTCTTCGTAGCGAATTCGGAATGTTTGTAACACCTCATCTCGAAGCTTCTCGTAGAATTATTGCTGGTAACTTCGACATGAATGCTCGCCTTTTAGCGACACATTCGCAAGGTCATATGCCTCAAGCAGACTTTACCGAACTCCAATGCTCATTGCATTCTCAATATCTCGCACCAGAGAAATTTCTGTTTTTCGGAGGTAGCCGTACAGACGCTTATCTCCGTTGTCAGTATCGAGATTATAGATTCTTCGCTGTTGATAGTCTATACATAGATAAAGCTATTCCCACCCGTAGCGTTGTTGTTGCTGAGGCAGGAGTACATACAGCAGGCACATACGAAGCACACATACGGTACAGTATGGGAGCATCAATAGAAACCGCTTTTCTTGCTGGACGCCATAGAAATACAGTTGTCAGCGGGCACATGACGATCCTTACTCCACTCACAGAATCATGGAATATTGGAGGCAAGCTTTTTGTTCAAGGACAAGCAGTACCGAACAAAGATGTGCTAGCAACATTTTTTCTTGCTCCCATGCTCCAAGCCAGCTATCACCAGACTCAGCTAACGCTCAAGATAGAATCTGGTATTCATGCCGCTGCACCTCGTGTGCATAGCTCCACAGTACGTCCGGCAGCAAGCGTACAAGCTTCTTTTGCGCTCAATCATTTACTGACACTTGAAGCATCGCTTTCAACAGGACTTCGAACGAATAGTTTCCTCCAAGCACTACGGTTGAATCCATACACCGCTGATAGCGCAGAGTACTTTGTTGAGTCAGTACAGTATGATATACGCGCGTATGCGCGCTTGTATCCCGCACGTCAGTGGAGCGTAGTATTCGGTGTCAATCTTGAGCAGCGCGATGCAGCGTTACTATTCGGGCGCTTGCGTCAACAAGGAGATTATATCCAATCGCCTCTCCTAGCAGCACATATTGTTCGTTTTGTCGCTGAAGCAGATATTGTAGCTTCATCGAATGATAAACTAGCAGCACGGACAAATATAGCCTTTGGAAGTACATGGCACGACACCATCCCGACACTGCGCTTCTCTGTACCGTATCTTGCCCCCCTCACTACTTCTATCACATATCACCGCCAGTGGTCATCGCATTTCTCTACCTTAGTGGAAGGAGTATTTGTATCTGAGCGCTCATGGCTTGACATACAACCACTTTCGTCTCTGACTACGCAACGAGAATCTGGAACACTACCTGCTTATTTTGACCTACGATGCAGTGCTGACTACCAATTGAGCACATCGGTATCTGCGTACATACGAGGCACGAATTTACTGAATCAACCTATTATTCTTTGGCAAGGATACCGCGAGCGTGGCATATTTCTTGCGGCGGGCTTTATACTCACGTTCTAGAGAATAATACAGTACAGCTTCTTCGATATACACATATGATTGAGCTTGATGACAATGTGTGCTCTAGCTTTCTCGATGATGAAGAAAGAGGTGGCTTCGATGAAGATAAAGAGTCATTCCTTCTAGGCATCGCACCTAGCTTAGAAGCTCAACAGCATGTACCTGATACTCGACGCGACAACGTCGCTACAACACATCAAGAACCCCCTACTACGCTTGAGTACGACATATTACAGCAGGAAGAGCATGCTGCTATTTCAGATTCATCCTCAACCTTCGTGGACAACGCTTCTTCAGATAATGAACCCGATAATATCGCGGATGCGCTTCAAGATAGCAGGAGGTTAGAATCTGAGTCAATACCCCAACATAGCGACTTACTGGAACAGAGAAAGACTACCGCCGATGAGGAAAATGAAGAAAAACGCATAGAGCAGATAGCACAGTTTCGCGCTCGAGACACTATGCTACCCACAGATGAACCATTGTATGAAACATCTGAGAGCAGAACACTCGAGCATGATGCGCACAGATATGGGAACAATTTTATGTCCTATGCACAGAGTCGTGAACTAGACCATGATACACTTCTCGAACAGCGCTACCAAGAGCAACTCCGCATTGAACAAGAAGGATTAGAAAAATTCCTGCATGATACTCGTTCAGCGGCAGGCGTAGAGCATCATGACGACCAGCAGCCTAGCACACAGCAACAGCATAATCTATCAACCCCTTTAGAATCACTATCCCTTGATGCACCAGCTGCTGAACCTTCGGAAAGAAACAAGTCGCTACGTAGGGTCATTAGCATACCCTCTGGGGCTGAGGAACGTGCGATGTATTCTTCGATAGGTAATCGGCAGGCTTCTCATCAACGTCCTTCTGCAAATACTTCGCAAGGTGTTCCTGCTGTAATAGTCTCTGTTGCTATTATTAGCGTGATTGTTGCCATAGGATACATGCTTCTTCGCATGGTTGGTGCTGACACACAGCTACATACAGCATGGTCGGTCATCCAAACGCAGATACAAGCGATCTTACGGGATACTTCAATTGCACACCTAAACATACAGCAGTTCTTAGCAAACAGAACACACTCAATGTCTCAGCTACCACACAGTGGTGATACGGTTGTTCCTCTGGTAATATCTGATAGCTTTGCGCGTAACTCGTATCAAGCCTTAGCACCTAGCCAGCAACAATTTTCTTCTACCCAAACAATTCATGCAAATGATACAACAAAGAAAGTACATAACAGTCCAGCACCCGACAGCCGCACATCGGATACAAGTTCTGCTCAGCACAACGCGAATGAGCCTGTAGCACGTACTGCAGACAGGAATAATGCTAACGTACGACACAACCAATTACCAACGATTATCGCTGCAAAACGTTCAATGCACCAACCTTCGCATCAGCCTACACTTCGATTACCCCAATATCTAAAGCAACGAGATTTCGCCACTCTTCAGACTCAGCAAGTACATGGTACAGTTTCAAAGTACCCACATTTCCCAGCAGCTAGGGGAATTTTTGCTATTCAGGTTTGTGCAACACCATCACTTGCAGAAGCTGAAGAATGGCTAGCACGGCTCAAGCAGCGCGGCGTTATCAATCCAACTATCACATCGGACATGCTGCGCGGTCAACCGCTCTACCGTGTGCGCTTCGGATTATATCATAGCCTTGAAGAAGCAGAGCGCTATCTTTCATGGTTCGGTTATCCGGGAAGCTGGGTTGTTCGGTTGCGATAACCCTTTCACCCTAAGCATTAGGGTACGTCTAGAAAATTTTGTAACTTTCTAGTACTTATTAAGCTAACATAGCCCTGCAAGAACCAAAACCCCAGATCTAGCCACCGCATTCTAACATTCTAACATGCACAACCATGCCTCAAAAAGTGCTAGAGATGTATTGATAACTTTAAGCCTTCTACAGTCTGCTTGTCGCAAATACGTCATTGCAAACGTCACATGCCGTCCGAAGAATCCAAACATCAGATCCGAACATCGATACTGTCACACCACAGCACACTACGCTCGGCAGCCCGACGCCGCCTAGAACGTGAAATTGAGCATCTTGAACATTTAGCAACAAGGCGACAATACACTGTATTAGGCTTCGGTGCCTCCATCGCTGCTATGGTGATACTGCTCTTGATTCTTTCTCTGCTTAATATCAAGCCATACATACGACAGCCAGAGCATATGTCCGTACCAATTCATCTTTTGCACTTCGGTTCCGGTGCTAGTTCAACACCGAGTGCTGGCAACCTTACAGTGGAAGGAGCGGTACGCTCAGCTCTTCGTAATCCTCAGCCTCTTGATGATGCAGGCAAGACCGTCTATGACAAGCTTGACTCACGCATTAAGGCACGCGAATATCAGAACTCTATACCGAAACCTGCCGCTGAGCTATCCACTCCCTCTCCATCCAGACGCCATACAGAGAACTATAAAGCCACTTCTGATATTGGCTTACAGACCATTCAGCCAGAAAAGAGTCAAGGACTAGGTCGCTTTGGAACAGGAACTGGAAGCGGTCAGGGTTTCAGCGTGGACTGGGGTAGCGGAGGCAATCGTATTATCTTGCATAAGGAGCTTCCTAAATATCCAGAGGGTATCACCACCTCTACGCAAATAAAAATGCGATTCACTGTTCTGCCAAACGGCAGTGTAGGTCTCATTATTCCTCTTCAAAAGGGCGAACCTTCCCTAGAACGTGCTGCTATCGAGGCTCTACGCCGATGGCAATTTAACCCAATCCACGATGGCAAGGAAATGACAGGACTCATTACTTTTACATTCAAAATGCA
>JANWZB010000126.1 GCA_025055035.1 Candidatus Kapaibacterium sp. | reverse complement strand
ATAGTGCTCTATGCTGTGAGCATAGACGTCGTCGGTGAGACGACACACAGACAGCATTGGTGCATTTGTTGCATCGCGAACAAGAAAAAATTCTTCCGCTTGAAGACATGCTGAGCGGAGATCGTCGGCAATGTGAAGAATATTGTCCCAGTACTGACGAACAAGCGGCGATGAAAGAGGTTGCTCGTAGTTAATATCAGGACAGCCATGAATAGCCCGCAAACGACGAAGCACTTCGCGAGCATAGAAGCGACCAAGCATGAGGTTGCACGTACTGAGAGCTTCTCCAAGCGTTGTGCTCGTTGTGTTCAGCGAACAGTCATGCAAGCTAGGGTGTAGTAAGGATGTGCGCACACAGAACGGCTCTCCTTGCAGTGCCTGTGGAGAGCGGAAAGCATTGAGAATAGGTTGTTCTTGAGCAAGAGCCTCAGGAGCAAGGGATTCCTGCTGAAGAACAAGAGCATTAGCGGGAGAAGAGTGAGCACCACACTTCCACCCTGCAAACATCACAAAATACAGGGCATACGGCGGCAAATGCAAACAAAGTATGCGCTCGTTGGGTATAAGCCGAACGCTGCGTAAGGTTCGCCCAATAAGTTCGGGGAAGATAGTTAGCGTGTTCTGGTGTGCGCGATGCATCTGAGGGCGCAGAAATACCGCTCCTTGTGGTGTAGTAAAGCGAGCTTCTAGTGTCATTGCACGGGAATTGCTCTCAAACGTACAGTGCAGTGTATCTTTTTCCTGTGTAAAACACTCTGTTAAGAAAAAGCCTTCTGCAAGCTCTTGAAGCTCACGAGCAATGTGGTGAAGAATGTAGTAATGCAACAGCATAGAGATAGAGGTATTAAAGGAGCTAGTGTTTACCAGGCATTGCAGTATATATGTGCTACTCGTATGGTATAAATTGCTGCTGCACAGTATGCTTTTCTGACGGTTCTTGCGGAACATTCATAGGAAGACCAAGAATACGACCAATTAAAAACACAAGATACAAATTGCCAAAGAGCGACTCGATGACGGAAACATTGCGAACTAAGCGCGACATATTGTCGAACCCTGTTTCTACGCCCCCTAACGTTGCATAGCTAAAATATACACCACTCAAGTAACTTGCGAATCCTATAGGAATATCCACGCCAAAGCAACCGGGACTGAGAAGATTGAGAAGATCGAAAATATCGCCAAATGCAAACCCTATCATGAGGTACACACATGCCGATCCCCACAGTTTATCATTTGTCACGCGATTGCCTGAGAAAATGTCGCGTATAGCAAGCGAAATAATAAATGCCTGCATAACGACAAGCGAGGTATGAATAAAGATATAGTACGGGCGCGGCTCAGGGAGCAAGCGCTTGAAAGGATTTTCGCCCATTGCTCCCAAGACAAAGAGAATGCTCAGCCACACTAGCATGCCACGTATAATGAGCATATTTGAGGTGAAATTTCGCATCATGTCCCATAGAAGAATAAGATAGAAGCCGGCAAAGCCAATAAATAGCGTATAAATCCATGGTTGTATCCCAACAAGTCCGATTCCTGTAAGAAGATCTTCGAGTGTCATCAGTATGATAATGACAGTCACTTGAATCATAACGATGTTACGATAGTCTTTGAGCTTCTCGCGCTGAAGTGCAGCAGCAGTGAGATGTCGAACAAGAAATCCCATAGCGATACTCTATTAAAAGCCAATAGACCTTAACAGACTAGGAAAGAGAATATAGGACAGGCTTGCTAGGTGCAGCATCGCTCTCAATCGAGGCGATATGCAAGTTGAGGAAATAAATGCCATCGGGTATCATATCGGGCACGAAAATCATTTCTGTTATTGTTGCATCGTAGCGGGGCGGATAGAGACTTTGAGGGTCATATTGCCAAAATGCACGATGTGCTGCAAGCATACCACCATCATCTTCCCTATCAATCGAGGGTAAGTCAGTCAGAAAATGACGAATGCCGCTATTGGCAAGAGCTTCTGCTGCTTCAGGCACAAGGTACGGAGGATTTGTTCCGCTATACTGACGAAAAGGCTTGTTGGCATCATTAGGTAATGTACGCACAATCAGCGCTGATATATCTGCATGAAGATGCTGCACAGCCACACGAATCTGGCGTTCTGTAATAACCATATCTCCATTCTGCATAGTCTCTGGCGCAAGTGATACCAACGCTGCAAGTGCATGAAACACTTTGACTGTTTGATGAATTGTTATGCGCTCCTTTGTAATGTGCCCAATGCACTCAGTATGTGTACCATTCCCATGCGGATAGAAAGAGAGATGCTCACAGTTACACGGTCCTCCTTCGGCAACATTCCCAACAAACCTGTCTGTCCGCAACGGCGTCAACGTCGGATAAGGAACGCCAAATGCATTCGGATTTGCTTCGCCGTGCCGCAAAGGCAGACTAATATCGATCGGCTTGGTCAAATCTACAGAAAAGCTCAGATGCTCAGTGGCAATTGTTGCAAACATTCAAGAGAATAACGCTTGTGCTCTAGCCTAGAGTTTCAGGGGTGTAAAATACGTACTTACTTCATTCCTTCCAATCATTTCTTGTTGTTTAGTACATCTATGCTTAATCAATGTTGCTCGGAAACTGGCGACAAACAGTGTTACGGTTCTTTTATCTTGCTTTATGAGAAGTTTTTACTATTTTTGAAGGTTGATATATCAACAATTTATATATGTACTATTTACCAAACCAAACTCTTTAGGCTATGAAACGCACTTTCAAAACAATCTTACAAGACCTGTGGCAGCGCCTACGCAATCGCATGCGTCGTAAGCGTGCTATGGTATTTGCAGGAAAACAGTTAACTCACGTGCCAGTTGAAGTTGAGCAGGTAGGGGGTAGATATGAACCTATGCAGCTTGAAGCCCCAGCAACGTACTATAGTGGACAAGATGTGATGTCGGGAACCATTCGGCTACACGTTGGACGCTGGCATGTGCGTGGTGCTACAAAGACAGCTTTGCTTATACATGGCTTGTCTGCTAATCACATGTGTTGGAAGGTGATGGCAGAACATTTGCAGCAGCATGGGATTGAGGTTGTTGCAGTGGACTTACGCGGGCGCGGACGTTCAGACAAGCCTCGCGGCGAGTATGGCATACAAGTGCATGTAGCTGATATGTGCGCAGTAATAGAACAGCTAGAGCTCAATCATCCCGGTCGTGATAAGCCCATTGTAATTGGGCATTCTCTCGGTGCAGCTATTGGCATGATGCTAGCATGGAAACACCCTGAATATGTGGGCAAGCTCGTACTGATGGATGCCGGAGCACCGATTAATCCAATCAATGCCTTGAAAGCATACTTCACAATACGTAGCTCAGTACAACGCCTGGGTACTATTTATCCAAATGCCGAAGCATATATTGAGCGTATGAAAGCCATCCCCATGCTTCAGCCGTGGGACGATGTAATTGAAGAATATATTCGCTATGACTTGGAAGATGTTGGCGACGGTCGCGTGCGCTCTAGTGTGCCGCCGTACGTTATTGAGGCAGAATACAACAGTATAGGAAGCTCACTGAGCATTCCGACTATCATCAAGAACAGCATTATGCATCCGATACAACAAGCGCGCAAAATCATCGACAGTGGGATTTTACAGTTTCGATACTCAGAGCTACGCATGCCCGTGCTTGCGATTGGTGCGGGTGCATATAACCTGCGCCCGGGCGATGAAATTCTACCGCCCAAAGCATTACAATTTCTTCAACGCCATATTCCCAACTGCACAATCCATACCGTCGAAGGAGCGAATCATTATACGCTCATTTTTGGTAAATTCCCCGACCGCGATACAGTACTTCTTAATTTTATCAATGCATAGACACAACCACATGCATGGAATGCTTGTACGTGCCAGAGCTTGATACAGAGTCATCGATAGTAGTACTCCCCGATGACGAAGCTCGGCATGCCCGTGTACTACGTATGCGTGAAGGTGAAGCCTGTCTCCTCTCTAATGGAAGAGGCATATGCGCTGAAGCTGTGGTACAGCGAGTCGCGCGAAACGAGATAGTGTGTCGTGTACTTCGTACAATACCACAGTATGCTGAGCATCCTTACCGTATTGTGGTTGCATTGGGAATTCTTGCCCAGCGAGAGCGCTTGGAATTTGCTGTAGAAAAAGCTGTAGAGCTGGGAGCGCATGATTTTGTGCCACTTCTAACGGAGTACAGTCAAAGCACCCATATCAAAGCTGAACGTTTGCAAAGCAAAGCACGCGCTGCAATGAAGCAAGCACATCGCTCTTGTCTTACCACAATTCATGATCCTATCTCTCTACAAGGCTTATTTTCTATGCTTCCTGCCGAAGCGCGTATTATCGTGGCTGATGCACAAGGAATACAACCGCAGTCTTACAGCGCCCACACCATATGTATATGTGTTGGCTCCGAAGGCGGATGGTCGCCAGAAGAGTATCGCTATATGCAGCACGACCCCCGTGTGATATTCTGGAAACTTGCCCCTTCGCGGTTGCGTGCGGAAACAGCTGTTGTTAGTGGCATCAGTACTGCAACACTCTTTCATACATAAACACTTTGTTCCTCTTTGCATGTTTGCTTGCACGCTACACAGCATGCACTACTCACACTACAGGGCTGCTTTCATAGTTAGCGGAAGCAGCCCTGTTTGTGTCGCTTGTATATCGAGCAATGGAAGAGACTACGCCTCTTCCAGCATAATGTCGGCTGGTGAAGTTGTCTGTGCAGAAGCCTGAGAAGAACAAGAAGGCTGGTGCTTACCCGATGTTACATAGGGCAGAGTACTTGTATTGTTTTTTATCCACGATTCGTGCTGCGGGTCCAGAAGATGCTGCGGAACAGGACGTAAGTCCCAGACTAACCCTACTAGGGCAAGGAGCTTGAGAATATAGTATGTGATGTCAAGCTCCCACCAAAAAAATCCATTGCGGGCAGAAGATTGGAAACGATGGTGATTATTGTGCCAACCTTCACCAAGCGTAATAAGTGCCAAGAACGGATTATTACGGCTTGTATCACTAGTGATGTAGCGTTGGCTACCCCATGTGTGCGAGAGTGAGTTGATGGTGAATGTACCGTGCCAACACAAAACAGTGCTAATGCACAAGCCCCACACAAGCCCAGCAGTGCCTGCAAGTGCAAACATGAGAACGCCCCATGCAATAGGAGGAACAAGGTAGTATTTATTTAACCATACAAGTTCTGGATACCGCAAAAGGTCGCGTACGTAGCGTTCTTCAGTGTGGTTGTTTTCTTCGCTAAGCAACCATCCTAAATGCGACCACCAGAAGCCATCCTGTGGCGAGTGGGTATCATCTTCTTGGTCGGAATGTGCATGGTGATGCCGATGGTGCGAAGCCCACCAAATAATTCCTTTTTGTACCGATGTCATAGCCAAGAATGCCATAATGAACTGAAACCAACGGCTTGTCGAGTATGTGCGGTGCGAGAAGTAACGATGATAACCACCTGTTACGCCAAACATGCGTACGACGTACCCTAGCACAGCAAGTGCTACGTACCACCACGAAAACTCAACAAAGAATGCAGCGAAGCAACCAGCATGGATAGCCCAAAAAGGCCATGTTGCGGGTCGGAAATAGTACCATACAGAATGTTTCTGTCTCATGAAGTCTGCCCTCGAACTAGTGAAACAACGTAATTGAGTATGAAAAACCAAGCAACGAGGGCTTTCGCAAGAACTTTTCCTCTATAGCTCCCCGCCAAGTCTCGCCCATATCGCAATATGAGCGGGAAACGACGGCAAGAACTATACACAAAAAGTATCTGCGAAAGTCCTAAAGCTGATGGTGGAGTTGTCAAAGAGAGAGGAGATGAACGTGGTGTGCGTTCTGCTAGGAGTGTAGAAGCAAGACGATATACCATGCTAATACATGAAGCTGCAAAGATACACTCTTTTTCTGCCATTTTCAAGTTGTGTGTGCCCCTACAAACACAGCTTCGGAAATCGAATTGTGCGGATGTTATCGCAGGATAGCAATCTGCCGAACAATCTGCTCTGTTCCTGCTCGCAGAACACAGAGATACATGCCTGTTGGAATGTTCGCAACTGAGAAGCTGATATCATTGTTGCCAGTTTCAAGTGTTCCTTTGAAGACCTGCTCCCGTACGATACCTTGAGTATCATACAGTGTGATATTCAGTGATGTTCCCCCTTCGTGTACATGTACTTGCAGAGCAACAATATCCGATGCTGGCTGAGGATGTACATGCACAAGTGCCATGCGTGGCGTTGATGCAATGCGCATGCGTAAAGGCACGTCGCAGCGCGATACACCGACGAGGTCGGGAGCAAAGCCTATTCCCCGCAGAACGACGGTATCACCAACGCAATTTCCACTAAGAATCAGTGTGTCCAAGAACGTTTGTTCTGCCGATGGCGCAAAGCATACGATAATATTTTGCGTAGCTCCGGGGAGAATACTAATCGGCATTTGCGAAAGAGGCAACGAAAAGTGTGTATTCCGCTGCGGTGCGAGCATAGTAAAACGAAATGCTTGAGAGCCAGTATTAGTGTATGTGAGTGTAATGCACTGTGTTGTTCCGGTGATGCTTGTCGGTGGGAATGTTCCTGCGCTTGCACGGTCGCCGACAAGGGCAAGGGTAAATCCCGGAATGATGTTTCGTACTGTCGTTATGTTCCCTGCGGAATCTTGAAGCTGTAGCGTGTACACTGCGTCTTGTCGTGGGTTATTCACAACAATCAGGCTTCGCACGCGCTCTGCGTTGATAGTATCGAAGCGTAGTGTACAGTTTACGAGACTAAGCGGCGTAATGGAAGCAATACCCGAAGAGAATGCTTCAGTCTCGGTAATGTCAAGGATAATGCGTTGCCCGCAGTCATCCAATGTAGCAGTAAATGTTGGGGGTGTACGGTCTGCCTGCGAGATAATCCTCAGAATGGCTATTGCCCGTGCACTGCATATACCAACAAGTCGCACTGTATCTGTCAGCACTGTATCATGCTCTGCAAAGTAACTTATCCGCAGGGTAACACTTGCTCCTGATGCAAGAATCAGTGGGAGAGTAGTACCAATAAAGCGTACATTCCTTGCTCTTAGTGCAAGCTGAACATCGGTGATTGTCTGTGTAGTAGCTCCGTAATTCGTTATAGTGAGCGCGACAGAGCGTGTTCTCCCTACAGGAACTTGCATTTCTACGAGCAATGGAGCACCTGTAGCACCTTGCCCTTGTTCGCGTGTTCCTGCACCGACGGTAAATCCATACAACGGAATAGTGCGCCGCGTTACAAATCCAATAGAATCTCGCGCTTCGAGGATAAATGCACCATCGGCAAAACGGTTAATAAGTTCTGCGCGAAAGCGCACCGAATCAGCAAACGGTATAAATGGCTCGACATCAAGACGAACATTTGCAAGTGTTGTGGGTGTAAGGATGACACGCTCGAGGCGAGAATCAGTAACAAGGGTATCGAGCACTGTGCCGCTTACTGCAAAGCATTCTGGGCGCAAGACAAGCTGAGGTGCATCGCGGTCGGGTGCAATAACGCGTAGTTTTCCTCCGCCGATGTATCCATAGGAGTTTGCTTGCCCGTACCCATACACGTAGATGCCAAAAGCTGAGTCGCCACGCGCTGTATGCACGCCACCCGATACACGAAAATTGCCATAGACGTAGCCTGAATTCGCTATCGGGCGGAAGCTGCCAGCCGGCACACGCTGTCCATCCACTTCTAGAGAATTGACACCATTAGCATGCACAACAATTGTGATATAGTGCTCAGTAAAAGACTGGCCACCGGCAGCACCAGCATCGGGAACTTGAGCGTTGATAAAACGATAGCTTTTG
>JANWZB010000125.1 GCA_025055035.1 Candidatus Kapaibacterium sp. | reverse complement strand
AGCGTCATTTTCTCTCGTAAAGAAACGCCTTCATTGAGCATAAGACCTGCCCACCAAGACTTGAGATAGTCGTTATATGTAGCATCGTTTGCCCGGTCGTATGGCTTGTCGTGCCATGTCGCTTTTGTCATCGGATTAATGGGAGGGGATGGAAGAGCAGTGTCAGCAAGGAGGGTAGAGAGAATAGTATCGGCAGTGCGATTTCTGAGTGCTCGAATATTGTCGGGGGTAAGAGCAAAGGTAGTTCTTCGGAGTAGATGGCGTATGCGTTGCTCATCTAGAACTCCTGTGTAGGCATCCATAAGAGCCATAAGCAAACTTTGGATACGAAGTTAAACGGTAAGGTATTTGTAAAACTGCCCCAATTTACGAAAAAAAATCTTCTAGCCATAAAAAAACCGCACCAGTTCGATGCGGCTCTGTGGCTCCTCTCGTTTCTGCAATGATCTTGTCATGGTACGTACGTTGAGCGTGCCTCTTTTCATATCACAACGTGATTGTTGTTGTATGCAGAGAGTAGAAGAGCGTACAGATAGGTACTATTTACGTCAACAGTGTCATCATGGTTGCATAGAGAATGGCTGAGTGTGGATAGTTGCCGCGAAGCCTCAAATTTTAGCATACATTGAGAGCTTTTAGTGGCATAAACAGCCTTCTAGAGGCAATCCAAGCGAACATCAGCAGAGCGACGTTGGTAGTGCATTATGCGGTGAGAAAGCTATCATTTGCTTGCTGTGTTCAGCACGGTTTGTGTGTCGAAGAAAGAGTACTGCAATACAAACTCGACAATTCCACTGCGATGTCTGAGGCAGTATCAGAACATGCAGCACATTCGAGGCAGAGCAAGCTGCTAGAGTGCTTGTGGATACAAAGAAAGTTCAACATCTCTTATTTGTTCTATCCAACGAGCATTGTATAGTGTGCCAGAAGCAAATGCGCAAATACTACGCAGGACAGATTCAGACAGTCCGCTAACGTGTAGGATGTCTTCCCGAATGTGTGGTCGTAATACACGATGTGGCTGTATATCTAGACAAACAAGGCGTGCCAGTGGATTGCGTATCTTGAAGATTTGCCATTCATGCAGTAATGCTGCTGAGCGATAGGACTCTGGGTCGAGCCATGACTGATTGTCAGAGATAAAGATGACGAGCATTCCTTGTGCATGATGTTGATTGAGATACTTCAGAGCCGCAGAGCAATTTGTTCCGCCACCGTTAATAGCAGTAAGTGCATCAATTATTTCTGCAAGTGTCATTTCCGCATGTATACGTTGAGGAACTGCGTGCTGTTCGAATGGAAGAACATCTGTCGGTGCAGCAGCGCGAAACCATAGATATGCAAAAAGTGCTGCAATATCGATATATCGTGTACTCGCCGATAGGGCATGTGTGGAATGCTGGTGGCGCATGGATAACTGCATCGAGCCTGAGGCATCGATGCAGATATATGTTTTACCATGAAACTTTGGCAATGATGATATACTTGCTACTAGCACATGTTCAAGAGCTGCACGTAGAGCGTCGAGTGCTTGGTATAATGACAAAGACTGAGTACGTTTACTTGTTGGGTATATTGTTGTTGGATCTTGCCAAGGTGTCGTGCTACCTATTTCCTCCGTCAGTCCTGCAGTGTGCTTCCATGCTTCTATTATAGGGTAGAATGATATTGGAACATGCGCGGAATTCTTGTATGTGTCGAGGAGGCGACGTGTGATGTGGTATATTATCTGTACCATCGCAATCTCATCATGGGCTCCATGCTGCAGCAGGCGAGGAATAAAGTGATAAAGTGCATGGTATGGTGCCGCTTGGATCATATCTTGCCAAGCAGATACGTGAGACGATATATGGGGTAAACTAGCAGAAAGAATACAGGCATTATTGCCATTATCACTATGCTGCACTGTTTCCTGTTTGCTAACGTATGATTGTACATTTGCCCAAGAGCGCTTGTTGTGAAGTATAGAGGCATACAGAGCACGTCGCGATGGAGTATGAGGTTTTGCATGGGCGATGCGTATGATATCAGCGAGCGAGGGTTTTTGAGTATCTCTGTGGTAGTCGAGTAGCTGCTCATCAGATTGCTGTGCTAGCCACTGCTGGATAAGCTGCTTTGGGACTGTACCCAGCGACTTTCTCCCGATAAGCCCAGAACGTATGATGCGAACAAAGAGACGCAATCGGGAAAGAGTAGTTATAACGTAAGGGAAAATAGATTTCAGGTAGAACGTTTCCTTGCGAGTGGCAAGCAGCGCTGCCAAGACTGCTGGAGTTTCATGTATATATCCATACTGGTGTGCGTATACTGCAGTCTGTGCAAGAAATTCTGTGGAAATGCAGCTGTCTTGCTCATGTATCAAGGCATGTAATCGTGCAGCATGAAATGCTGGATTCGCATATACTACGCCATCAAGGCAGCCTGTCATAGCATACTGCGCTAGTGTGTGATAGGCATAGCTTGTGTTTTGCTCTTGTTCTCTAGTCTGATGATTTGATGTGGTATTGTGTGTGAGCAAGTTGCGGGGCATTAGCATATGCAAAAGAGAATGTATGGACTGTGTACGCAACATTAATTTATATCATGGCAGTGATAGAAGACCAGTATATCAGTCAGTTTTGCAGATATGCGTCGGGGTGTTCCAACAATTGTGCCAAAGCTTGATAATCCGCCATATTGCTGTGGAACTGTGATGCTAGGCTGACAGTGTGAGAAAATACTAACATCTTGTGTGGCACGTAGTGCTAACACCCAATACCAATGGGTATGCGTTGTGTAGTGTCTCACAGTAGTTCACATGTACACTATGAGACATATTCTTCAACGCGTGCGCAATTTTGTATCTGTGGTGTAATAGGGATTGCACAAGGGTAACACTATGAAGAAATTTGGCAAAATCAACTGTGGAAATTCTCCCGCTTCGGTGTATCTTTGAAAACATTGTGATACCCGTTTTGCACTTCAGCACAAGCGCATGGTAACAATCCTTGGTCATAATAATGGTAAGCTTAAGCAACTCACAATGCGTGAATTGTGTATACTGCTATCGGAGCCAGATTTTCGGGATTGGACAATTTGGGTTGATATGACAAATCCTACCGAACAGGAAGAGGAGACAGTGTTAATTCAAATGTTCCTTTTTCATCATTTAGCCGTTGAAGACTGTCAGCGTGAACGCATTCAGCCCGAAGAAGGAGATCATTTCCCTAAAGTAGAAGATTACGGCGAGTACCTGTATGTCATTTTTAATCCTATTGATATTCCCCTAGGAGCGCGCATTCATGCTATGGACGAGAGCGAAGAAGAACCGCCACTAAGTATTAACTTTCGCACGCGGCAGTTGAACACATTTCTAGGAGAAAATTATATCGTAACCCATCATTATGAGCCTTCAATTCCTGTCGAATACACCATGCAGCTCTGTTGGAAGAATAATAATATTCTAGGGCGCGGACCGGATTACCTGTTTCACATTATTATCGATCAAATTGTTGACCAGTATGCGCCCGTGATGGAATACTTTGATGATGTACTCGAAGAAGCAGAGACGCGCGTGATTAACTCGCAAAGCTCCGACCTTCTTGTGCAAATCCTGCGCCTTAAAAAATCTATGCAACGCTTTAAACGCATTACAACATATCAGCGTGAGATTCTAAGCCGCTTAGCGCGTGGTGAATTTGGGCTGATTTCTATGGAAGAGATGGCGTACTATCGGAATGTGTACGACCACCTTGTGCGTATTGTTGATGTTGCTGAGTCATACCGCGATATTATCAATGGCTTGGTAGATGCATATCTGTCGGTAACGTCGAATCGTACAAATTCGATTATGAAAGTGCTAACGATGATGTCCACTATTTTCCTTCCACTGACGCTGATTACGGGTATTTATGGCATGAACTTCGAGTATTTGCCAGAGCTTAAGTGGCAATATGGATACTTTATGGTGCTTGGTCTTTTGGCGCTTGTGGCTGGTGGAATGCTGCTATTTTTCCGTAAAAAGGGATGGCTCGATTCATGATACGAACTCTCGCACGACACGCTATCAATCGTCTATGCTTCTACTGTGGGGGTATCGTTTGTGTTGTCCTTTCGTGTATATGTCAGTGTCTTCAAGCACAGCATGCACCAAGTGTGCAGTTTCACAAGGCGTACTACACCGTCTATCGCGATACATGCCCGCCAATACGCATTCCTACTGTAGAGCTTGCTGGGCGATACTACATCGAGCCTTACCATCTTGCTCAAATGTTGCATGCTGAGCTGCGTTCTTATGCTCTTATTGTAGAGCTGGCAACTTCATGCTCTATTCTACGATTTGCTGTAGACGCTCATAACGCTGTCATAGAATCGCGCTGCTTTGAAAAACAACAGTATGTTGGGCAAATGCTTCATCCTGTAGTGCTTTTTGCACGGCGTGTGTACTTGCCATTCGACGCGGTGCTCAGAGTTATAGCAGATAACGGATTGTACGAAATTGATGAGCACGACACAACCATATACATCACAACATATTCTCTGCAGCAGCGAGAAATTGTGAGCGATAAGATGATGCAGGTTCGACAAGATTCAGTATCTACACAGCATAGCATATCCGCCGAACAGAATAGCATTGCAACAAAACCTGTATCTGCTACTGCACGGCGATATACTCTACGCTATGCAGTGCATGCCGCTGCATTGTGCTCCGTGGCTCAAGTACTGCGCAATACTAATGTGCGTGGCAGTACTACAACTACCACAGTGCAGAAGGCCACAACAATTCAGCGCTCAAACATGCAGCCAAACATATTAAAGCAACACCATGTTCACAGCACAGGTGGTACAGCCAAAAAAGCAGTACTACCGACTCTCAAGGTACACGACGATAAAGTACATGCCCAAGCGCAGCACCGTCATGATGTCGATGCTATAAAAAAAAAATGGGCGCTTGATGTCATTGTTCTGGATGCTGGACATGGTGGAAAAGATGCTGGTGCAATTGGTGTAACAAACGTCAAAGAAAAAGATATCACACTCAGTATTGTAAAGAAGCTGGGGGCAAAGCTGCAAAAAGAGCTACCCGGAACAAAGATTGTGTATACTCGTACAGATGATACCTTTGTCGAACTCGATCGACGCGGACAAATTGCAAACGAGCATGGTGGCAAGTTGTTTATTAGTATTCACTGTAATGCGACGCCACAAAAGCCTACAAAAGCGAATGGGTTTGAGGTTTATATTTTGCGTCCGGGAAGAAATGAGGATGCAGTACGCGTGGCAGAAATGGAGAACTCTGTGATTAGGTTCGAAGATAATCCGAAGCGCTATAAGCCGCTTACTGATGAGGAGTTTATTCTCGTAAGCATGGCACAAAGTGCGTTTGTGAAGTACAGCGATATGGCAGCCGCAATGATTACAGCAGAAGTTAAAAAGCTGCGAGAGATTGGTGTGCGCGGGGTAAATCAAGCAGGATTTCTTGTGCTTGTGGGTGCATCTATGCCGAATATGCTCATCGAGGTAGGCTTTTTATCCAACAAGAAAGATGAACGATATCTCAAATCTGAGCGTGGTCAGAATCACATTGCAAGTGCAATATGTCGGGCAATTAAAGCGTACCGACTACGTTATGAAATGCAAATGAAAGAGAAAGTACTCGATAATGTGCAAAAAAGCATCCTAAAGAGTGCTGCAACGACAGCGACCGTATCACCGAAGCCTACGGTGAAGACTATGGAAGTGAAAAAGACAGCACCGACTACTACAGCATCGGTGCATGTTTCGGCAAAAAGAACACGCCAACACAATGCTTCCGCATACACACCATCATCTGTCAAGAAAAAATAAGCAATAGTGTGTGAAACGGAGAACTTAATGCAGACAGCTAGAATGATATGCTACAGTTATAGTGCCCTCTATTGGATAGCGGTAGCATTTGTATTGTGGCTGAGCACACTACCAGCTAGCGGACAGCAGGATTTCCAGTACAGTAGCAAGAAACAGCGTCAAACATCAACGCTAGTGCAGAAGAGCAAGTCTACGCAACAAGCATTATTGTGGAGAATTGAAGGCAAAGGAATCAAATGCCCATCATATCTTTTTGGAACAATCCATCGTCTTTGTGTGCAGGATGTCAAGCTAGGGAAATCTGTGCGCCGCGCACTTGCTGCAACGCAACAAATAGCGTTAGAGCTTGATATCAATGCACTTGCTAGTTCTCCTAATGCAGAATTATTGATGCAAGCGTCACTGATGCGAGGCGATACAACGCTAGAGATGCTAATAGATGATGAAGAGGCAATGGAGACTGTACGCACATATGCCCAAAGTGTGCTTGGCTTGCCGCTGTTGCCGCCTCTCAATCGCATAAAGCCAATGGTACTTGCTATGATGCTGCTTACTACGCATGAGGATGATTGCGAGCAAACATCGCTCGAAGAAGTTCTTGTGAAGCTTGCTCAGCAGCAGAATAAACCGATTATTGGCATTGAAACGGTTGAACAACAAATAGCACTTTTCGACAGTGTGCCATATAGGCAGCAGGCTGAAATGTTGGTTCAGGACATCAAAGCGACAATACAGCCCGAAGCGGCAAATGTGTCGAATGTAAGTTTACGGCGTATAGTAGCTCTCTACAAAGCTGGGAGAATAGCTGAGTTGCTCGATATCCTCGAAAGAACGTACGGTATGCAAGGAAGAGTTACAGAGCTCATGGTCGACCAACGCAATCGTGCATGGCTGCCAACTATTGAAAAGCTAATTGGGGAAAAAGCGACGTTCATTGCTGTTGGTGCAGGACACCTAGTCGGCGAAGTGGGTCTAGTTGCACTACTGCGAAGCAGAGGATTCCATGTGTTACCCCTGAGCACTAGGTAATAGTTGATATAAATGCTGCTCTGTGCATTGTGTGCTTATGTGTTGCTTTGATGCAAGAGGGGATTGACAAGAAAATTTGGTGAATTCTGTGAAGAATACATCACTACCAGAAGCACAAGCTTCGTGATAATACTTCTTGCAAAAAAAACATATTGCCTGTATATTACACCCGTCCACCCACAAAAGTTCAAGAAGTGTGCTACGTTTGTTTAGATTTAGATAGCGCTGAACTCGACGAAGGCTGTTGTCGCCGGCGCACGCATTGTATGCTTTAATATTCCACAAATCATGAAATTATCTCATTCTTCACATTGTTAGGAGCTTGTACAATGAGTTCTCACGGTTCGCAATATAAACCGACCATCGTACACTACGGCATATTCTTTTTTCTTGCCGTAGCAATCTTTATCGTGTTCCATAATTATGCAACGCCTTCGATTATTCAGGCGTTCTTGCTTGCACAGTTCCATCCGGAAGATGAAAAAGCGACACTTGTGAAGTTTAAAGATGGTGTGATTGCAACAGCAAAAGCACAGGAAGACAAGGCAACCGGTGAGCGCTTCATTGAAGAAGTTATTGATTTGGGTGGCGGAGAAAAGCAAAAAAAGAGAATACCGCTACGCCACAGCAAAGGCGACTATATGTATTACGCCGATGTGCCAGTAAAAGGTGAGTATATCAACAAAGAATATATCTTCGACTTCGACGGTTCTGCAATACGCGAAGAGAAAATGAGTGTTCCAAAGATTGACCCTGTAACACAGCAGCCTGAAAAGGATGAGAGTGGTCGTCCAATTATGAAACAGGTGGAAAAGGATGGTTACTCGAAGAAACAAGGTGAATGGTATACGAAGTGCCCGAAGCTTGGTGAAGAGCCTATCATGCTCGAGAGCTGGGGTTTCATCATTCTTGCGCTCGACGTTGGTTTCATCCTAGCAATGATTATCACGATGATGCTGCCACCGAGCATCGGATACATTTCGCAAAAATTTGAGCGTGAGATGGCTAACACCAAGACAAAAATTCGGCTCAATACTGGCTTTAACAAAGAAACGGTAGAAATTATCGCCTTGCGCGATAGCGACTTTGAACAGTTCTATAACGAAAATCCAAACTTTATCAAACAGATTTTTG
>JANWZB010000124.1 GCA_025055035.1 Candidatus Kapaibacterium sp. | reverse complement strand
ACAGTGTAGTATTCTTGCTTATATTGGCTATGTTTTCTCAACTGCCCTGCTACAAGGATTCCAAATAGGTATTGCTCAAGGGGGAGTACTCTTTGAGTTTTCCTTCGGTGTCCGCTTAAGCCTCTTTGCTCTTACTTTTGTCATTGCTGCTTGTGGAGCAATATTTGCTATCCACCGCATTGTAAGCCTAGAACCAGCAGCTGTGTTTCGAGCATAGCAGCTGCTGATGTGGCATCGTCGTCATTGTCGTTGTTCCTTACTTTCTTCACGCACGAGGATAAACTTGCCTAGGTAGTTCATAAGAAGATATAGAGCTATTCGCCGATTGATGCGATTCGAAACATACGCATCCTCTGGTTTTCCCTCTAACAACAGCCAGTACAACAATTCCCACATCTCTCGGCTACATTGCATCGAATACTTGAAGTATATCAGCACTGTATCGCCCTGCTGCTTCACAGGTACAATAGCATCTTCTAGCTCCCGTAGATCATAATAGAAATTGGAACGTTCTTCTGGCTCTAGTAATAATTGCTTGTATATTTTGCCCTGTTTGAACGGCATTTTTCTGTAGTGTTTCAAGGGCATTCCTATAACCATAAAACCGTGAATAGTAACATTACACACTATTCGTAACTCGATAGAATTGGTATCAATAAAAAACGTTCCTATTCCAAAGAAGCGATATTCAGTAGAGTCAAACACTACCCATGCTCTCTCGTGTTGCGCACTTGCATATCTAGTGCTAAGAAACACCGCAAGAAGCATGACGAAAATATACCGTTGCTGCGTTTTCATAGTTACTCCTAGTAGTTTAAAGATACATAGTTGATATTTTCTTGTATGTTGTGTTATGTATCGGTGCCGTTGCAACCCCAATTCACAGATTCAGACCATATGAGTATCCATCCAACATACTCTGCCAGCATCGACACAGACTATTCGTTTCACTACAGACAACCTCACAATACAACTGTTATACCAACATCCAGACGATGCTCCCTGCCCGACCTAACCTGTCCCAACTATGCAAAGGGAGCACCGCCTGAATATACTTAAATCATTACCAACCTGCTACTGGCATGCTGTTCTTTCCAATCTTATCGCTCCCTATGCGCTTTTGTTCCTTTTGTTTCTCTTCAAACTGTTCGAGTTTTTGAGCAGCCTCGGCGACGACAGTACTGATTTTTGTTAAAACTACACTTGCATCGAACGAACCATCCTGCGATAGCAACCTCATCAGTGACCAAAATCCTGAAGAATTTACTTCGGTTACAATCTCAACCTTTTTGATTTCTTCACTGTCTCCTTCACTTACATGATCGTCATTTGCATATCCTGTGATGTTAATAGTAGGTACAACTACTCGAACTGTTTTGGAGGCAGGCAGCGGTATAGCTCGTATCCCGTATAGGTTGGCAAGAACTGTTAAACTTGTTGCTGTACTATCATCTTTGAACCGAAAGCACTTTAACCATACTGCTTTGTTAGTATGGGTATGGGTAGGATTCTGAGCAACAACAGTGGCACATACTACCACGCTATGTAGCAACAGTGCTATAAGCATCCCTCGTGTCGTGTTCATAATTATCTCCAGAATATGGGTGAAACAGTAGTGAATCAGTGAAGACTAGGTGAATACTAGCTATACTTCATGTAGAGTACAAGCGACGTTCAACTCCATTCCAGCATTTCGTAGTAGACAGGCTTCTAGCTTCTAGTTGCCATCGTCTTCTTCGTCTTGATCTTGCTCCTCCGTTTGCTTCATTCGTTCTGCAAACACATGAGCACCGATATGCAGCAGTCTAAAGAGAATAATATTTTTGACTTTTTCGCCATTCTGCTCATCTAGAGAAATTACGGATAGCATTTCCCATAATTTGGGGTCGGATACCAAATAATAATACCGCTGGACAACAGATGAATCTTGTGCTGTTGTCCTATTCGTAGAATCATCCGCTTTACTTTTATTCTCTTCTACTTTTCTCTTTATAAGCAGTGTTACCACAACAGTTCCTTTTTTAGAAACAAAGGTTGCAATACTGTTTTCATCAATCGACACTATACAGTTTTCTGCAAAGCAGATTGGTAGCCAACTGGCATCTGTTGTATCTATCTCGCTTGGATCACTGGTAATGTACTGAGCATGGAGAGTGCTTGCAGCGCAGAGCAGAACGAAAGCAATGAGCGTTTTCATAGGACATTCGAAAGAAATAGTGAAACAATACGTTGTTAGAATGAGAATGATTACTATCGACACCACACATGATACACCAACATAAATCCCGCCGACATCCTATACCGACACCGTTTGATGGATACCGCAGCGCATCATAGCTTGCTGCTGGATTTCTTTCACCCCACTATACTGAGCCTCCTTTCTTATAATTTTCACCACAAAATGTGTAATTGTGTAGTACAATAGTACAATGTACATGCCAAATGTGTATGCATACATGCATACTTCTCCCCTATCCCCCAGAACACGCATCAAACCTTGCTTTGCCTAACATCCGCAGCATAAATGCTCTCGCCTCAGAATCTGTAGTGTCAGGAAACTATAACAGCGTTTCCTGTACACTGTATACGCAATCACACAGTGTCAGAATTGCTGCACATAGTATCTTGTAAGGCTGTGCAGAGTTCATCAACCTCTTGAGCGGTATAGCACAAAAAGCAGCAGGCTACCACGTATATGTAGTAGCCCGCTACTGTGAATTAGTAAGGTTATGAGCACTAGAAAGTTTGCCGCACAGGATATTAAACACACTGTCTCAATCTCAATGCTCAGAACAGCTGATATCGAGTTTCTTCTGATATCGAGTTTCTTCTGCACCTATCTTTAGTTATAATCCACGATCATAGTCATCAAACATCAAGGGTTGACGCGGCAAAGGTTTCTCACGACGATGAATAGTAACGATATCATCCCCCCATCGAACAATCGTGCCAACAAACCGATAGTCTGCATATTCCTCAAGAATCGTTGTTATCGCATCAAGCGGTAGCATCGTTTTATACGGATACACCACTGTAGCAAATTTTGCACACCGAGCTTTCCGCAGAATAAACATATCTGCTGTGATATAGTCAAACTCTGAAGAGTGCGGCATATATGGTATAGCAAGAGAATCAATCCACGCACCATATTCTCCTTGAGACTCAGGGTACAGCACTATCGGCGTTAGTTCTCCTGAGGGTAAGCGAACATAGTTCCAGTAGAACGTTCGCATCAGGGCAATTTGCATGATTTTTCTTTTCATATACTCTCTTATGATGGTGAGAAAGTATCATGGCTGAGAACATAGTTATATCACTGTATCGCGTACTCTGCGTCCTTATGCAAAGTTCGTATATAGGTTATTCTGCACTAACAACAAGTGAAAACGTATTGTTTTGCTCCAAAGCATTGTGCTATCCTACATATCTGTTGCCTGCTGTCTGCTTCATGTATTAGTAGCAAGCGCTACATCACTGGATTTTGGGTACTACGCTATGAGAGGATAAGCGTATAGTCCCCTGTATACTTCGAGATTATCCAGCATGCTGTCAAGATATGATTGTTGTACTCACCAAGCTGTACTGGCTTATTAAGCATGTGTCGAGAGACTCTGTTTTTAGCGGTAGGAACACCTACAGCCTTCGCAAGCAATGCTACTGTTTTGTTGAATCGACTGATTTCCTGAATGATAAAGGCTCTATGAGCGTTTGGACATCGCTCGGACAACATACGAGCAAAGCTGCGGACTGAAAACGTCTGACCATTTATTCCACTGTTAGCATAGGACTCCTGAATAAGCGTCCAAGCATGCAAAAGATACGACAATGCATTGTGGACTGAAGCAGAAGCTTGTAGGGTTTTCATAGTACACCTCCTGAAAAAGAATGGGAACGGTAGAATGAATGTGATATTGAGCAGATACAATTTCACCACAAAATGTGCAATTGTGTAGTACAGCAGTACAACGTATATGCCAAATGTGTACACATATATGCATACTTCTCTCCTATCCCCCAGAAGCACCCGTTAAACCTTGCTCTGCCCAACATCCACAGCGCAACTGCTCTCGCCCCTAGAATCTGTACTGTCAGGAGAGCACAACAACACTTCCTGCACACTGTATATACAACCACACAGTGTCAGAATTGATACATCGGTGTGTCTCTTTGTAGTTTTCTCGCCTAGATGTAGAGAGTTCCGTGTAAACGAAAACGAAGCAACATGGGCATCTCCGCAGCATTCTCCCCTATAACTTGGCACTCCATCTTAGTTGTCTTAGGACAGGTTTAGACCTATCTATGCTCTAATCCTTGTTGTCTTGGATGGGGCATCAAATCAGTTCAGGTCCTCCGGAAATGCCCATTCTAAGCTAGTTTCAATCATTGTTGTCTTGGATGGGGCATCAAATCGTGCAAAAGCACGGGAGTCCTGTGTAGTAGCTTAGAAGGTTTCAATCCTTGTTGTCTTGGATGGGGCATCAAATCGGGATATACAATATTCCGGTTTTACGCGACAGATCCCGTTTCAATCCTTGTTGTCTTGGATGGGGCATCAAATCACTACGTGCGCGGTGCTCCCTAGTAGCTCCATGCTACCGTTTCAATCCTTGTTGTCTTGGATGGGGCATCAAATCCCGTTTAATCGCATAACGCGTTGTATACCAACGCATTGATGTTGAATCTGATAACCGAAAATTTGACTCCCAAACTGCATGATGCCCATAAACAATAGCTATCGAGCGGCGATTTCCGCAAACAATATTGCTTATAACTTATTGCAATATAGGGGTTTCTACGAATTCAAGCAACTATTTCTTCATATAATTGCACCCGGCAACGTGTTCTATCACTGCACACAAATGTTTCTGTAACTACACTCTATGCACTTTTTCTTACACGTTGTTGCAGCAGGGAACACGTTTCCCTCAGTTATTCGCCGAATTGCTTTGGCAGCAGACCGAACACGCTCCTTATCTTCGGGCTGGACAGGAATTTCTACAAGCTTGTTGTTACTGCGCGTGTACACGATAAATCCACGCCGTACTTCGCGACCAAAATTTTCTTCTATTAGCCATGCATAGCAAAATACCTGTATCTTGTGAGTAGTGTACACAATATCGTTATAGGTGGAGAACTTGTAGTCGAGAGGAGACATTGTACCATCCGCTAAGACAAGCACTTCATCGATCTCACCACGTAGCAGGTTATTTGTTAGGTATTGTGCTTGATATTTTTCAACAGCACCAACGCGCTTGCGTAAATATTCTGCATTCTGTTTTAAGCGTTGCTTATGAAGTTCGCGACCACGCATCACTTTCGAGTATTGTTCTTCGTGTTGCGGAATAGACAAGACACGCTCGAAGAAAATAAAGCGTGGGCAGTACAAATACTGAATGATATCAGAAGGTGTAATACTCATGGTTACCTCCATTTCTTATTCATTGTTCACTAGAATTCTAGAATTGATGTGATAGAAACATACCTCCACACTACCAATGAACACTATACGCTAGCGATAGATAGGGCTCTGCATCTACACAAACAGCGCACGCACGCTATCTGTAACAAGGCGTTTATCAAATGCCTGACCGAGTAGCGCGGTAGCCTGAAGTTCATCTTTACTCATTGGGAAAATATAGACAGAATCGTGCTCTTCATTGATAAGGTCGCTAATGTCGAGCATAAGCGCATCTTTTTCACTCTCGGTGAGTGTTCCTAAGAATACAGATTTTTGTACACGATACAAACCAGCCCGCTTGCACACCTTAGCAATCTTTGTTCGGGCAGTATCTTCGTGCACATCGTATAATACCCAGCAAATCATACGACAACTTCCTCCTCATTGCTGTCATGCGACAGATCCTGGCTATTGGTGCTCATCGCCAGAAGTGTATTTGCAAATGTGTGCGCATCATGAAGAATAGCAACAGAGCGCGTACGATTTTTCCCACGATATCGAATTGTTTCTTCTTCAAATGCATGATACATATGCTCACTGAGCAACTGTTTACCCTCTTTTGTGAGTGCTACACCATTAGCAATGTTTTCTGTGTGTGACTGATTGACCTTTTTTGCAGAAAACAATCGAAAGACAACTTCGTCGGCAAACGGACGATACGGCTCAATAAAGTCAAAGACAAAACTCAGATGGTTGTAGTCGTCGCGGTGCATGAATCCGATATACGGGTCGAGCCCCGCAATCATGATAGCCCGTTCTACAATACGATAGAGAATACCATAAGCATAATTGAGAAATGCGTTGAACGGGTCTTTTGCTGGACGCTTTGACCTACCGGAAAAGGCGTACTTGCTGTTTGCTGCAGATATCAGCTCCGACAGTGTAGCAAAATACACACGTCCAGCATTACCTTCGTAAGCACGAAGAAGCTCGGCAATATCTGCAACTGTTGTTGCTTCGAGCGCTACAATAGCAGAGCGATATTCTTCAATCTTTGTACGCTGTTCGTCAATATATGAGCGCTTTCCTTCACGATGTCTTTTAAGGTCGGCAAGGAATTCCAACTGTCGCTCTAGTTTAAGCACAATCCAATGTTTTATGTATTCGACAGCCTCAGTTCCTATGCTGACCTCCAATTGCCGTTTACGAATTTTAGTAGTTGATCCAAGCTTGCTATGCCAGAAGCGTCCTGCTGGCTGACCGTCGCTCTGTACAACAACGATGTCAATGTTGTGTGTAAGCGCAAGCATTATTGCTTCCGAGCTCAGGGCTACACCACGCTCAACAACAATGCTACGCAGTTTTTTCGGCATGAACTGCTGTTTCTTGACACCATCATTAGTGCGAATGCGCACTTCAAACAGCGCTTCGCTTACATGCAAGTATGCTCCAAATGTCGAAATAGTAAGATGCATAACTGAACTGAATACTATTACTGTTTCACAAACGTGCCTTGCGCACAACTACTTGGATTATGTACATGCACTTTGCGGTTATCTGCCAAATTTATGTTCTTGAGTAATGCTATCAGAGCATACGCAGAACACAGTTTTACCCACAAAATGTGTATTTGTACAATATTTACTGCAACGCCTATGCCAAACGTGTATCAGAATACACACACTTGTATCCTCTGCATCGTCTGATCGGATTACTCTGTATGTGCTGTGCACATTCTTCGCCGTTTCTTTGCATGGCTTTTCGACAGACCCAACCCTCTGTACTGTCAGAACAACCTTACATTTTCTCAGTTTCTCAGTGTCAGGGGAAGTTGACATTCTTGTTGCAAAACACAATTTTGAGCAAAAAAATAAAATTTGCATAAGATTTATTAGAATGCTATGTTTAGCATACCACAGTTCAACTTCAGCCTCTCGTGCCATGATACACCAACTCGAAAAGATTGGTCGCCAGCCCATTCCCGATCTTCGCACAGCAACGGGAATACTTGATTATCGCCGCGAGTATAATAAACCTGTCATATTTCTGGATTTCGAGTATACAGATGGCACTGCAAAGTTCACTGGAATAACACCAACAGAATTCAAGACAAGCGATGCGGGGCTATACCTCTGGCAGCCGTATTCCGGGAACCTCTCTCCCAAGTTTCCTACAATTCAGATTTTCAATAAGAAACCACCCAAAGACTTATACAGTCAAGATGGTAGTACTGTATCATTTACAACTAGCAAGAAAGGGAAAAAACTGCTCTCATGCTTGAAGGAGTTTCCTGAGCTGGAAGGCATTACCAAGGAGATAGAGCACAATGTTCAAATAGCTCAAGCTCTTGATGTGGCAATCCAGGGGATAGATGAGTTTCTGCTTAGTATCCGCATTAATGGTAGAATGGTAGGCGAGTCGCCGTACTTTGACCAACGTATTGCATCGATGAAGAACAGCGATATTCCCCCTGAATACTATACCGATGGTGGCAAAGAGTATGTAGTTCAGGGGAAACTATGCTGTATAACCTTGAAGCAGGCAGAGGTCTTTGGATATGCCAGCTTGTATAACTTCTATGCACCGAAGACGTATCCTTCCGTTGTAGCAGGAGGATTCGACTCTCGACAATCATGGCGCAACTTCCCGACTTCGCGGGAGGGAGTACTACT
>JANWZB010000123.1 GCA_025055035.1 Candidatus Kapaibacterium sp. | reverse complement strand
TGAAACATGCACAACCTGCGTTATATCTCCTTCGGCAACCTGCAAAGCAGCCTGCTCTAGCGTACGAATAGGACGACTGACACGCTGCGCTATGACGAATGCAATCACAAGAACAAGCACCGATGAAGCCGCTAGGGTAGCAATAACCAGCTGTTCCGATTGCTCGTAGATGTCATCGCTTTCGCGGCTGGCTCTGGCACTTCCTCGCGTCGTGTACGTTGCAAGTTCCTGTAGGTATGCATCAAGGCGCGTGTAAAGCAAGCGAGCTTCGCCTTGCTGAATAACATTTGCCTCATCCTTGCGATTTTCGCGCGACAGCGCTACAAGCTTCGAGCTAGCATCGCTATATGCCGCAAATACACGCATGATTTCATCCAAACGTTGTGCCTCGCTTGCCGTGGTAATATATGAGCTGTACGCTTGTGCTTCCTTTCGGAATCCTTCCGCTTCTTCGTCAATGTGGCGCTCAAGGTCATCAAACTTTGTGCTGTCGAGCGTAATAATATGCCTATTCACCCAATAGCGATGCTCCGACAAGCGCGTTTGCAAATTCGCTGCTCGCGTAACACTAGGCAACCACTTCTTGCGAATTTCCGTTGATTTGCGGTTAATCTCCGACATCGTGTATAAACCGAAACCATTTGTTGCGACTAATGCTACGAGCGCAAGACCAAAGCCTATAAGAAGTTTTGAGGCTATACGCAGATTATCGAACCACTGCATGACTCGTACAAAAAAGAGAAGAGAAAACAGTATAGACCGCAACTCCCGACGCAAGGGTGTTGGTTGTCAAAATATAGCGAAGATACGTAGAGTTTCCAAGCAAGGAATCATAGCGCGAAGGCACGGAAGATTCTTCATGTAAGATCCATCGCACGACAGATGCTCTCGTTGCGTATTCTCGGGGAGAATTGTAACTTTATGCTTTCGACTATACTTCTATTCCTTGTGCTTCATATCATTACTGCTGGCTCACTATATGACTCACTCGATACCCCCTCGTATTTCCGAATTACCGTCATTCTCACTGCCTTCGTATTGTACTATAGAACTTACTCACAGGATTCCCCTCATCACTGTAGAACATCATGAGCAACAGCTTGCAACAGTCAGTGTTGTTTCACACTACGGTGCAGCATACGACACGGTGTGGGGAGAAACGAATTGTATGGTTCACCTTCTCAATAAAGGAACTAGACACAATGGTATTACCTACAATGCACAAGATATTGCCGAAAGAATTGATAGCACAGGTGGCTCAATTTCTCTGTCATGCTCATTTGATTCAATCAGCATACAGCTAAGCATCCTCCCTGAGTTTCTCAGTACAGGGCTCGACGTACTTTGTGAGATTCTGCAGTACCCTTCATTTCCAGCAGACGAACTTGAGCGCCTACGCCAACAAATGCTCGTAGAGATTGAACAGGCAAACAATGATCCCGCATACCTTGCGTCGATTGCTTTTACACAAGGCATCTTTCACAATGAACCGTATGGACATCCAGTTATAGGCACACTCACAACGCTTCAGCTACTCAACCAAGACACCTGTACTACAGCATATCAGCGTAGTATCCATCCCTCTTGCATGTTTGCTGTAGCAGCTGGGAACGTTTGCACAGAACGTCTTAAAGACGAACTGAATGCACGCTTGTGCTTTGCAGATGCTCCCATAGCTTCTCCAATACTCCCTCAGACACAGCAGTCTGCTAAACCTTCGCCAACAGTTGTTCTTATCGAAAAGGCTCATGCCGTCCAGACAGCGCTACGAATCGGCTTTCGCACTATTCACCGTTCTCATCCAGATTATATAGCACTGAAATTCCTGAATACAATACTGGGCGGCAGCTTTATTTCGCGACTCAACTATAAATTGCGCGAGGAAAAAGGCTATACGTATGGCGTTCATAGTATCATTGATGCGCGTAAGTACGCAAGTGTACTCACAATTCAAACACACGTAAGTAATGATGTCGTTGATTGCGCTGTTCACGATATATTGAGTGAGATTGAGCGTTTGCGCGTGGAACCAGTGACTGATGAAGAACTAGAAACTACCCGCCATTACATGATTGGCACGTTTCTTCTACGTACTGAAACTCCTTCGCAGGTAGCTTCTCTACTCAGCACACTCCATCTCTACGGATTATCCGATACCTACTACACAGAGTATATTGATGAGCTTGCATCAATCACTAAAGAACGACTTTTCGAGGTACAGCAACGTCATCTTCTTACAGACACTATTGTCATTGCTGCTTCAGGGAATATTGAGCTCTTAGAAAGCAAGCTCCGTAACTTTGGAACAATCCGCATTGTTGATACTCATGGTACACTGTTACCATCGTAATTCCGACACGCCATACCATAACACAAAGTAAAAGTAGATTTCCATCTTCAATAGCTCTCATCTTCTCTGTGCTTGTTCATATTATAGCATAGCACACCTGAGCTATACCGACTCATCTGATGGTACACCTCTCACTTCCCTCCACTGTGCAGCTTTCCATCTATATCAACTGTCCATCCGGCCAGGTACGGGTGAGCAGTATAGTAATATCAATGCTGTTTGCGTTCTCCCGAACACTTGGACTTGAACAGAAAGATGAAATGCATAATCATCTAGAATTTTGTAGCCTACAGTGCTGTGCTTACACTTTCTCCTGTTTGTGTGGCGGCAAGCCGAGAAGCAGAACGGCGGGTTATACGAGCAACCAGAATGCTTATTTCATATAGCACATAGAGCGGACAGGCAAAGATGAGTTGATTAACAGGGTCAGGGCTTGGGGTGAGAATAGCGGCAATAATAAGAATAGCAATAATCGCATGACGACGAAACTTGCGCATGAGTGGTGCTGTTACTAGACCAACACTCGCAAGGACAAACGTAATCATTGGTAGCTCAAAAATTAGTCCCGAGCCGAGAATCGTCATCACAATGAAACTAAAGTACTCGCCGATATCAATGACATTTTTGATGTTGGGTGAGCCGAAATTCACCGTAAATTGCAGCATGCCCGGAATCATAATCGTATAGGCAAACACTACACCAAGAACAAAACAAAGTGATGTTAAGCCAGTAATGCGTCCTGCCCAGCGTTTTTCGTGGTCATAGAGTCCGGGCTCAATGAACTTCCACAGCTGGTACATGATGAAGGGGAACGCCACAATAACACCGCTGATAATAATGACTTTCACGTATAGGAACTGCTGACCGAACGGTCGCAGATTTTGCAATTCAAGTTTTGCTTGCAGGGCTGGTCGTAACAAGATGGAATTCATGATGTCGTTAATACAGTATCCTGTTACCACACAGCCAGCAAGAACGGAAAGTAGTGCTTTGAACAGTCTATTCCGCAACTCCTCTAAATGCTCGAAAAATCCTTGTTCTTTATCGTGAGGATTATGCTCTATACCGACTGTACGATTCATGGCAGTATCCTTTATCACTCAAGTAACGCGACGTTGTATACCCACTGCACACACTAATGATGCTCTACTGCAGCTCTCACAATCTCATGGATTGGGACACTATGCGGGAACATTGCTTGCACGGCGGGATCATGGGTAATGGTCATAATACTTGTCTCATCATGAATCGCCAAAGAACGCATCATCTCTATGACTCCGCGAGCATTCTTAGCATCAACATTTGCAGTTGGCTCATCAGCAAGCAAAAGTTTTGGCTTATTTATAAGCGCTCGTGCGACAGCGACGCGCTGTTGCTCGCCTACAGAAAGCTCTCGCGGGCGATGATACATCTTCTGCTCCAAGCCAAGCTTTTGCAAAAGCATCACTGCACGCTCCTTTGATTCACGTACAGGAACATCGGCAAACATTGACGCCACAAGAACATTCTCCAGAGCGGTAAGCCCCTGCAAAAGATTGAATGTCTGATGCACATAACCGATATGCATAGCACGGAAGCGGTCGCGCTGTACCTCAGAAAGCTTGGTAATGTCTGTCTTCTCAAAACGTACAACCCCTGTATCAGGCGCAATGATTCCAGCGATGATATGCAGTAGTGTTGTTTTTCCTGTTCCACTTTCACCCACAATCACAAGCTCCGATGCTGCATCGAGGGTAAACTCTTCAACATAGAAGACAAAGCGCTCATGCTGCTTGGACAGTGCTGCAAATTGTTTTACAACATGGTGCATGTACACAAGAAGCATACAACCCTCATTGCTTGTTTATACACGATGTGGAATGCATAGGCTCTACGGACTAGTGATCCAGTACTAGAGCTGCCTAGCATCACTACAAATTCTCGTTGTTTCTCCGTATGTTTGCTGTTGTAAATGCATCTATCAGAACTCTTTCGTTGTACATTTTTCTTACACGCTTGATTGCTACTTGCGCTAAATTTGTAGCTACCTATGCCCAAAGAGATAACGCACTGGCTCATTGCCGAAGAAACGGCACGGCAGGTTCTCCCTTATCACCTTACTACCGAAGAACAAGCTCTACTGCGCTTAGGAGCAATTCTTCACGATGTGTTGTACTACGTTGTGTGCAGTACAGCCTCTAGGAGGCGTTGCACCGCACTTGCTAATACACTTCACGGTGCAAGCGGAGAAGATACTTTTACTGTATTTCGCCTTTTACGCAAACACGTGCTGCTTGCCGAAAATAGCCAGATACAGCACTCTGTCTCACAGAGGCAATACAACGCTTTTACTCTCGGAGCACTCACGCATTATGTCACTGATGTGGTATTTCATCCCTGCATTTACTATATGTCGGGCAACTGTTTTGATAGCGCGTCGCGTTGGCAATCGTGGAGAAACCACCGCACTATCGAGTCTACATACGACGTACTGTTTTGCAACGCTTTTCAAGCGAACATACATGCGTACTCGCTATGGCACGACCTCCAGCACGCACAGTCAGTACTACACCACATATTTTACGCCCTAGCATCTGCTCAGCGCCGCATAGGCTGGGAGGTTACTGCACAGGATTACCAGCAAGGCTACCAGAATCTGGCATGGTTACGCGCTGTTTATTCCCAGAAGCTTCTTAATGCTTTGCTTGATTACGCAGAGCGTGCGATACTTCATCTATATCCATCGTACGAGAGAACGCAAGTTGCATCGTACCTTGCATTACGATATTCGGTGTCGTCGCCTTGGAACGCCTCCCATATTGATGCTCCCTTATACTATCAGCATCCAGTATCAGGAGACGCATACACCACGTGTCTACGAGAACTTTTCAATCAAGCAGTACAGCACTCTATTCAGCTGTGGTTGCAAATGGAGCAGGAGCTTTGTAGCGCCACGTCTCATCTGGGCATGTTGCAGCATCATGGTCTTTCACTTGAAGTTGGTCTTCATGCTGTGCCGATGCGCTCAATGCAATATTTTGCTTCTTAAAGCCTGTCTTCTCATCACAGCACTGTCCACACTATACAGCGGATCGTTCTTTGGATTCTTCTGTCGTATGCTCTTCTGGCACAAACGCATGAATTTCCTCGAGCAGTGCAGCAACAATCTCATCTTCCTTAATTTTGCGCACAACCTCGCCCTTGCGATAGAGAATTGCCACACCCTTTCCTGCGGCAATACCAATATCAGCTTCACTTGCTTCTCCCGGACCGTTAACCACGCAGCCCAGAAGAGCTACCTTCACAGGTTTCTTAATGCCGCGCACAGCTTCTTCCAGCTGGTTTGTGATACTGAATAAATCTACCTCCAAACGACCACAGGTAGGACATGCAATAATTTCAACACTTCGCTGCGCAAGACCCAGAGACCGCAAAATTTCTTTGCCAACCTCGACTTCTTTTTCAGGCTCATCAGTAAGCGATACACGAATTGTATCGCCAATTCCCTCAGCAAGCAACGTTCCAATACCGACAGCAGATTTAATCGTGCCAACACGTGCCGTACCAGCCTCTGTAACGCCAAGATGCAAGGGGAAATCCGTGCGTTCAGCAAGCATACGATAGGCTTCTATCATAAGACGCACATCTGTGG
The DNA here is from genome assembly GCA_025055035.1 of Candidatus Kapaibacterium sp. Taxonomy (GTDB): domain Bacteria; phylum Bacteroidota; class Ignavibacteria; order Kapaibacteriales; family UBA4661; genus PH2015. The sequence goes on along the minus strand of JANWZB010000123.1, from coordinate 2,099 downwards.
ACTTCACAGAAATGACGATATCATCGAAGCCAAAATCAGCAGCGATTTCTGCATGGCGCATTGCACTCTCGAATAGTGCCTCAGCTGTTGGATAGCCATGTTTACGCAAAATATCTTCTTCTAAAGAGCCTGAATTTACCCCAATACGAATTGGCACAGCGCGTTCTTTCGCTTTTGCAAGCACTTCATGAATGCGCTCACGCGAGCCAATGTTACCGGGATTGATACGAACCTTCGCTACCCCTGCTTCCAGCGCTTTCAAAGCAAAAATGTGATTGAAATGAATATCAGCAACAATCGGCACAGGCGAACCCTTAACAATATTGCCAATAGCTTCGGCAGCATGTTTGTCATTTACCGTCACACGGACAATGTCAACACCAGCGTCGTAGCAGCGATAAATTTGGTCGAGCGTTGCTTGAACATCGGCAGTTTTTGTTTTTGTCATCGTTTGAACACTAATAGGAGCATTTCCCCCAATCTGTACGTTACCAACCATCACAGAGCGAGATTTTCTGCGGCGAAACGGAGCTGTCGCATACGGCTGCTCGTTCAGGCTACTTGAGCTATGGGCGATAGGTAGATCAAATGTGGTGGACATATTGGACAGTACTGAGTGCAACAAATTTGGTGAATTACACAGTGTAGCTTTGTTCTTTGTAAAAATCCTAGGAATTTCAGCATTCTACTGCCTGTATTACAAGTGCACGGGGTGCAGCGTTAAAGCTTCTTACTTGCTTCCATAAGAATGCGTTTTTCTTCTTCAGATAAACTACTGTAGCCAGTTTTGGCAATTTTATCTAGAATCGCGTCGATCTCTTCCTGCGTGATGACACGACTACCATCATGACTCACTCTCGCACGAAACCATGTGCTCACGATTCTTGATTGTGTATTGCTGTGTGTAGAAACTTCGCGTATATCGTATATTTTCCGTTGTTTCCCAAATATACGGCGGCTGTCGCTCAGCATTTTGCGCAGCCTACTGAAGAAATCAAACACACCTATCTGATCGCCGAATCGCAATAGTATATACCCTGTTAGAGCACCACCTAAGTGGGCAAAGTGAGCGACGCTATCATTTCCCATTAACCCTGCTATCAAGTCTATACCAATCCACATAAACACAAAAATTTTTGCCGGTATTGGGAAGAAAATCGGAAACATAAGAATAGGGCGGTCAGGGAACATGAACCCAAACGCAATCATCACACCTTGAATTGCACCAGAGGCACCTACCGTTGGTCCTCCGTAGCCCGGTAGTAAAGAACTAACAAGCAATTGGGTCAGCCCAGCGCCAACACCTGCAAGCAGGTAAAAAACGAGAAAGCGTCGCGAACCCCACAGAGATTCAAGTTCCAATCCGAATATCCACAGCGCGAGCATATTAAAGAATAGATGCAGCAAGCCTCCATGCATAAATTGATACGATAGAAGCTGCCATGGAAAGAATGATCCGCTCTCTAGAGGCTGAAGAGCAAAATACGCTATAAGTAGTCGCTGCACCGATACCCCACCGATAGTCAGCAGCCCTAAAAACAGGTATTGCGCAATAAACACAACAATGTTGCTAATAAGAAGCGCTTTAATCACAGGGGTAAAGAGCGAGAAACCACCAAAGCCGCTTCCATAGCTGCGGAAGTAATAATTAGCCATCTGGGAAATCCTTGAATAATCTCACGAGCAAAAGCGGGATTTGTACGTAGGTCTGTATGATAGACGCATAGACGCTGAAATGATTGCGATACCACATCATATTGTGCTCGACACGCTTAATCAGCACACGCAGGATAGATTGCATGTACTACACATGCAGAGCTGCTACACCAGGAAGCTCCTTGCCTTCGAGAAATTCTAACGACGCACCACCACCTGTAGAAACATGACTGACAGCCTTTGCTAAGCCCAATTGTTCAATAGCAGCGGCAGAATCTCCCCCTCCAACAATCGTTACTGCACCTTGCTTTGTTGCTTCTGCAAGTGCTTCGGCAATTGCTCTTGTACCAGCAGCAAAATTGCTCATTTCAAACACGCCCATCGGACCATTCCACACTACTGTCTTCGATGATACAATCACTTTGGCAAACGCATCTCTCGTT
>JANWZB010000122.1 GCA_025055035.1 Candidatus Kapaibacterium sp. | reverse complement strand
AGCACAACACCCACACGAATTGTGGCTTAGTTCAAGTGTGGCACAGCAGCTTGTAGCAATTGACCATGCACTCAATTCTGCTGGAATTACCCCTGTAGAGCGGAATGTTCTACGGCTAATTCGGCTGCCGAATAAAGGAATTGCCGAACTGCTCAATATCAGCGAAGGTACCGTTAAAAACTATATTTCGAGTATTTACCAAAAACTCAATGTTAGCTCGCGCTTAGAGGCGACAAAGTTTGCGTCGAAAATTGGTCTTATTCCTTCGACACATCGGTAACATTCTTAATCAAGAATTTCTCGCACAGTGCTCATTGCAACAAGTTTGCTTATATGCTCAATATCGAAGACTGGGGACTTATTGACTATCACGATGCTTGGGAGCGCCAACGCTATTTGCAGGGGCGTATCCAAGTAGGTGCAGCGAACAGTACGCTTGTGTTTTGCCAGCATCCGAGCGTTATTACTGTTGGAAAGGATGGCAGCAGGGATAACATTCTTCTTCCTCAATCTCAATGGAACGAACGGGGCATAGAGGTTGTACATGTGAATCGTGGTGGTGATGTAACACTGCACAATCCGGGCCAGCTTATTGGGTACACATTATTTCGCCTTAGTGATTTCCGCGAAGATCTACACTGGTTTTTGCGGGAAATTGAGGAGTGTATTATTGAGACTATTGCAGAATTCGGTCTAGAGGGTTCGCGACTTGACGGATTTACTGGGGTGTGGCTAGAGCACTGCCGAAAAATCTGTGCTATTGGCATTCACTGTGCACGCTGGGTAACAGCACATGGATTTGCACTGAATGTTACGAATGATTTGCGAGAGTTCTCGTATATTATACCGTGTGGCATTCACGACAAAGAGGTAACATCAGTGGAGTCCGAGCGTATGCGTAAGTCCCTACCACCCGTGTCGTTGCACGAAGTACAGACCGTATGTGCGCAGCGGTTTATCCAGCATTTCGTATAGCTTTTGCAGCTCTTGCGCAACAATAACCTGCGTGTGTCATCAAAAAAATTTGCACAGTGTCGTTGTGCGTCGTATTTTTGCACGCAATGTCAATAGCAACAGCGTTTCTTATGTCAAATCAAATATAGTATAGCGGGAATAGCTCAGTTGGTAGAGCGTCACCTTGCCAAGGTGAATGTCGCGAGTTCGAGTCTCGTTTCCCGCTCTTCGGTCGCCCGACCGAAATCCTCTTTATGCTGCATGCCTTGTCATCACATTCCCCCCGGTGGCGAGGCATTTTTTATTTGGTTTGCAGCCTTGTGGTACTGCAGTGCTGCAGTGTTTTTTACTTGGAACACCACCGTTACCTTACGTAGGACTGTACCATGAATGCAAAATCCCAGATTGTTCCGCATGTCTTGGCGTTGCAAGTTGCTGAACCTTCCGAGCACACACCGCCCCGCGCACCACTTGTGGGCATTATTATGGGAAGCGATTCAGACTTGCCAACAATGCAAGAGGCTGCACACGTATGTATTGAATTTGGTGTTCCGTTTGAGATCCGGGTTGTTTCTGCACATCGCACTCCGTCGGACATGGCAGACTACGCAACGAGCGCTCATGCGCGTGGGCTACGAGTGATTATTGCTGGGGCTGGTGGTGCAGCGCATCTTCCCGGTATGGTTGCTGCGTACTCGCCCTTGCCAGTCATTGGAGTACCCATTCTGTCGAAAGCGCTTTCCGGGATAGATTCTCTGCTTTCTATTGTTCAGATGCCTGCTGGTGTACCTGTTGCAACAGTAGCAATCGGTGCTGGTAGAAATGCTGGTTTGCTCGCGGTGCAAATCCTTGCCACCCACGATGAAGAGCTTCAAGCAAAAGTTGTCGCCTACAAGGAACGTATGGCAGAAGACTCGCGCGGGAAAAATCACAGTGTGATAAGCAGTATTGGAATTTCTTCGGCAGAATGAGCATGTTGGGATACTCCAGATGGCAATAATCGCACTCAAGTTGTGGCTGAAACAGTCTGGAGCTACGGAGCCGAACGTTGTGCTGTGGAGAAGTTTTTTCGTAGAATAATTTCTACTGTACGGCAGTATAGCCGTCCTTCTGGGAAGTCGTTGTCATAGAGCAGGACGGATTCCCCAATACCGCTCACAGATTTACGTGCTGGGCTAATGCTTGAAAGGATATCGGCAACGGCTTTTGCGCGTTCGGTAGCGAGCCGCTTATTGTATTCTGCATCGCCAACACGGTCGGTATATCCAATAATCGAAGCTTCGGTGTTGGGAGTGATAAGAGTCTTTATCGTAGTTAGAATGTGCATGTTTTGCTGATTCAGTGTAGCCTTATCAAAGTCGAAGAATGATAGTGCAAAGCGCTGTACCTGTGTATGCCCCTGCAAGGAATCTGTGCTGCGAAGCTCTTGATGCTGATCTATGAGTACAGGAATCACTGGAGTGTATGCGATGCGCGTTTGACCAGCGCGATTGACTACTCGGAAGCGAAATTGGATATGCATAAGAGTGCTTATCTCAGGTGTAATATCAAGGGCGCGAATGTCGTTGTGCGTAAAGCGATAATCATATGATAAAGGTGGTGCTCCTGTACCTGAAAATACCGAAAGAATGCGCTGGCGTGAGAGCTGTTGTACGTGGGAGGAATGCTGTATGTTGGGTGTGGCAAGAGCATCAAGCGACCACTCTATGATTTCTTCCTCCGATGTAGCCGATAGGAGCAAACGTATGACAGAGGGATTTGCAAATAGGAGCGTTTCCTCGGTACTTACAGGGGATAAGGCACGTTGTGGTTCTACAACAATCTCTGCACGGCGGTTTTCTGCTGCACCATCGGGGTCATTGCTATTCGATGCTCGTTCGGGCTTATTGCGCGCATAGACTTTGATGCGCTTCTCGTCGATGTTCCAAACACTCACAAGATACTGCTTAAGAGCTTCGGCGCGTGCACGAGATAGCTGAATGTTTCCTCGCTCTACGCCGCTATCGCTGTTCGACCCAATGATGCGTGCAGTAAGCGTAGCATCTTTTGCAAGCGTATGCCCAACAATATTGAGCAGATTGTAATACGATTCGATTCCGCGAACATACCGCACACTAGCAGCATCTGATTGGTTGTTCTCAAGAATTTCTGGAAAACGCTGTGCTTCAGCGCGGGTAAGTAAACGATAGCGTGGGGGAATTGCTGATGAATGTTCATCGAAAAAGACATAGTGTAGTAGCGGACGCATGTATACTGTACGAATACTCCGTATGCTAACGGTATCGTGAGATTGCGGTGCATATGGTGTACCCGTGCTATCCACGAAAGATAATGCTATATTCACATGAATGTGCGGTGCAACGGCGTCAGCAACAACGGGTATCAGCATTGGCTTGTGAATGCCGCGTATGCTAATCTGTATAGCATTTTGTGCAAGACCGATATGTGTTGGTGTGCAGCGTATGCGCACAACGATACTGTCTCCAGCATCAAGATCCAGAGGAAAACGCTTATCGGTCTCAAGGCGAAAATGTGAGTCATCGGGTGATGCTCTGCGCACAGACAAAATGTAAAGAGATGTAGTTCCTGTATTGCGTAGCGCTGTAATAACGGTATCAGTGGAACGATGAAGGAGTACCCTGCCCATATCCAGTGGCGATGCTAGTGTGAAAGACTGTACCAGCCCTGTGCCTTCAATGCGCACACGTAGAGTGTCTGTCCATGTGATAATTTCTAGTGTAGCATGACGGCGACCAGAAGCACGTGGAGAGAAACGTAATTCAACTGTTGCTACTGATGATGCTTGTATACTTAGGGGAGGTAGCCCTGAAATCAGAGCGAAATCTTGAGCGTGCGCCCCGCGTATGCGAATATCCATGACGTGAACGACAGCTTTATCGGGATTAACAATCAGGGTACATACAGAATCTTTGGCTGTTCCGACAAGAACCTCTCCCATCGCGATATCGCGGGCATAGGCTTTGGGGTTCAGAACAATAAAGGGTTGAGAGACAGCGCTCTGGAGAAATCCACCACCGATGTCCCATACACGACCAGTGCCGTCGACACCGGCTCCAACAACACGAGAGCCATCGGGGCTGAAGTCTGCATCATGAAATCCCATGTCGCCAGGCAGTGTGAGTTGTAGTGCACCTGTCTCGGCATCCCAAATTCGAAGATAACCATCGAGTGAGGCTGTAACAATGCGCTTCCCATCGGGGCTGTACCGTGCAGAAGAGACAAGACTTTTATGACGCAATACCATCAACTGGCGTTCTGTGTTGATGTCCCAAATGCGGGCTGTTCCGTCGGCGCTTGCCGTAACAACTCGTGTTTCGTCCGGATGAAAGCTTGCATGAGTTACTTGGTCGGTATGCCCGATAAAATGACGGACGCTAGAAAAATAGCTCGTCCAAATGCGCGCTGAAAAGTCCCCTCCAGCGGTGAGTAGAACCTTTCCAGAGCGGCTATATGCCGCTGAATGCATCCAGCCAGAGGCAAACATGCTAATGTAGCTTACAGGGCGTAGTACTGTGCCTTTCCAAATCACAGCCATGCCGTTGTCGGTTGTTGTTACAAGTTCTGTGCCGTCCGGCGAGAATGCTCCATCTAGGAAGCGCTGGTTGTCTTGATTCACAAATTGCAGCTTTTCAGCACCATACATTTTGGCTTGATCGAAAAAGAGCTTTCGTAATCCCCGACCAAATGCTGTGTTTATAAGCTGTCCTTCCTCGGAATTCCACAAGCGAATGGTGTTATCGTAGCCTGTTGTCAGAACTTTTGTCTCATCAGGACTAAAGGATGCAGAAGAGACGACATCAGCATGACCCTCGAATGACTGAAGAACATGCCCAGTGTAAGCATCAAAGATTTTTGCTGTCCTATCGGCGCTAGCAGTAAGGATTTTTGTTCCGTCCCGGTTAAATCGTGCAGAAAGCAGTGAGCCATAGTGTGCATCGAGAATAACGGAAGGTTCAGCACTAACTTCATGTGGTACCCAAACCTGCCGCGCCCGAACAAGCATACGTGGTATGCGGTGTGGATGCTCCGAAGGAGCAGGTGGAACCCGCCATGCGTACTGTAGTCCTTGTACTTGGTCTGCTATGGTTTTCCATGTTGTGCCGTTATCTATGCTGTATTCTAGGGAGACATAATCCGAGGGCATAAGCCCTGACCATGTAATAACTGTATCGGTACCAGCGTATAGGACAGCATCTGAGGTGGGAGATGTAATTGCCATGTGCTGAAATACTGCTGCTGTGCGATGACCATAGGTTGAACGAACATAAATTGGTACTGGAGCGCAGGCATTCGTGCGTATATCAATCCTTCCTACTTGTGGCAGGGAGTCCTGTGCTACATACCCAACAGTAAAAGTTATACTCTCACCAGAATTGAGCTGTTTAGGGAAGTTCGAAATACCACCAATACTAAAGTGTGGATTATTTGTTTCGATACCAAGAATTGTTACAGGCTGGTATGTTGCCGTCAGAGTAACGCGGTATCCCTGTGTATTACCCACGCCAACATCGCGAAACGTGAGTGCACGCGGTGTAGGAATAATGTGAGCAAGAGAAGAAACTGGTGCTGTAAACGAGAGTGAAGCAAAAGTTGAAAACGTATTTGGTGGGGTAGGATTGCTGAGGCGCACAGTAACGCTACGATGTAGTGTGCACCCAGCCCTGCTTGACCATATAATTGTGCCCGGAAGAATACGGTGTGCCTGAAAAAGAATACGTCGGTAGATGGCGATAAGCTCCTCGCGTGTAGTGATATGCTCGAACCATGCTCCACCAGTGCTATCGGCAACGTGTCGGAGAATAGTTGGCATTTTCATGCCAAGCGTAATGCAGTAGATGGTGATGCTGTCAGCTCGTGCTTTATCGATGATTGCGCGTTCAGTTCCACCACCTAGTCCATCGGTGAGAAAGATAACAATGCGCTTGTTTTTACCACGTTTTGCTATACTCAGTGCTCCAGTTATTGGGTCTAAGAAGCCTTTGTCGTAGTCTGTACCGTTCATCGGGCGCATTTTTCGGACAGCCGCCATAAGGTGCGACGGGGACTGCGAGAAGTCCTGATTGACGTAGCTCATGTCGTCGAAGCTTGTAATAGCACATTCGGAAATATCCAACGGGAGACTGCGTATCCAATCTAGGGCAGCTTCTTGTGCGAATGTGAGCCGACTTTCCATACTCATGGAGCCAGAGACGTCGAGCGTTAGAACTGCAGAAATTGGTATGAGTGTGTTGTCAGGTGGGAGAATAATGGAATCAATACGCTGTTCCTCTCCACGTTCCCATACGGTGAAGTGTTCCTTGCGTATAGCGTGCAGAGGTCGTCCATCGCTGCCTAGAGCATAGAACTGTGCAGTAATAGATGGGAAATTGTCTGCGTTTGGCTCAAAAACGGTGAATGTTTGAGCGGGGCAGTGGTGTAAAGCAATAAGTAGTGCTACACTCACAATAATGCCATATTGATAGGTATAGCGCATACAAGCCCACAGAACAGACAACAAATGAAGCAAGTTATGGCGAATACAACTAGTATGAGTAGAGAAACTATCGAGGCAGAATCACACAAGCACGAAAAACGCACAGTACTGTTGGAAAATACGAAAAATCGCAGAAAATGTTGTTGAACCTCTCATGAGAGTTGTAACTGACGCATACAGTAGAAGAAAACGCCACTAGCGAGGGGATACTAGTGGCGTTAGGGTATAGTGGAACGGCAATTACCGTATCCTAAAGAAGAGTTCGGTATTCGTGATTACTTCGTGTCCTTGAGAATAAGCTTCATAGTTTCGTAATCGACACCCGTGCGGCGTAGAAATTCACGGTAGGAATCGGTAAAGATTTCAACATCGCTGCCCATAGCTGCTGCTTCTTTGTAGGCACTCATAGCTCGATACGTCAAGCCGTTTTGTTCATAGAATGCACCAAGCATAAGCTTATCAAGTGCAGTAGGTGGAACATTCTGGTCTTGACGCAATAGCTGCAGCTGATTGTTGAGAGATGTTGCTTCTGCGTCGTTGACAAGGAACAAGCAATAGCTTTCGATCGAGGGTACTTGTGCGTTCGTCTGCGTAACACTCCAGTAGTAGCAGCGGTCTTTCTCAAGATTCAATGCTTTGAGGTTGACGGTAATTTGCGTTTCGGTGAGTTCTTTTTTGTAGCGTACGTTTTGGTTTGCGTCAGTAATAGTAAAAAGATACGTTGCAGGCTTTCCGTCAACAGAGCCGTGCCATGTGAATGTCATTTCATCGTCAATTGTTTTGGTTGTGCGTGGCGAAATAAGCCGTATTTTGTTAACATTGATAGACATTTCGACGCTAGCGCTTTTGATATTCTTACCTTCTTCTGCACCTTTGACGGCATTCACAACAAAACCGACAAGCTTATCCATACCAGAAGCTTTGCCGGGTGGCGGCAGAATGTCTTTGACATTAACAATCCCCTGATTACGAATTTCTACTGCTTTCCCACTTTTGTGCACTAAACCCAGATATACAGGACCTTCAAGGCGTAGTTGGTCAGCAGAATTTAATCCTAATCCAACGCTCAGAGGCTTCTTTGTACGTTCAAGGGTGATTTTCCCTTTACATGCAATCACCTTGAATACTTCATCAGGTTGCGCTGAAGCAAGAACTGGGAACGTAAGCACACTCCCTAGCACGACGGCGAAGAATATACGAATGCGTTTCATGGCAGTATTCCTAACAATATTAAGAGTGAAACAAGATGGTTTATTGAGTTTTGAATTACTACGTGTTTTGCTAAGATTGAACACTGTGTATAATATGTGTATGCTCTAGGTGCAAAAATCGTGTATTGTATACTGATTCACAACAACTTTGGGGTGAATGAGCAATATTTTGGGGTGAACGGCAGAAATCCAATAATTTTTAGCTTGTGAGAATCTCATGACGAGCATGTTTCTTTTCTTTTTTGCGTTGAAGATCAGGAGGTTGTATTTTCGTTCATTCATAAAGTTATTGATGCAGTGCTGAGTAGATGCACAGGCATGCCAAAAATAGATAGCTTGGTACAAGCGAAATCTAAAACTCTGGTGAATCCGATTACTTCTCTCGATGACCCGCGGATTGCTCTCTATCGCAATCTGAAGGATATCGCAGTACACAAG
>JANWZB010000121.1 GCA_025055035.1 Candidatus Kapaibacterium sp. | reverse complement strand
TGGCTCTGCTGCTACAGAACGCCACTGTACAACACCGCAGCATCACGGCTTAGAAGCTGCTCTTGACCACTATCTTATTAAAAAAGCACAAAAAACTCTCCAGGATGGCTCGCCTCTGACGCTGTCGATGACTATCAAAAACATACATCGCACAGTGGGCACAATGCTGGGTAGCGAAATTTCTCGACGCTTTGGCGAGCAAGGTCTTCCTGACCATACTGTTCGCATATCGTTCAAGGGAACAGCAGGTCAAAGCTTCGGAGCGTTTATTCCGCGCGGCTTAACTCTTCACCTTGAAGGGGAAGCCAATGACTACGTAGGTAAAGGTCTATCAGGTGGAACTATTATCATTGTGCCGCACAAAAACTCTACATTTGCTGCTGAGCATAACGTTATTGCGGGCAATACGCTGTTGTATGGAGCAACTGCAGGACAAATGTTTATTCGTGGGAAAGTCGGTGAGCGCTTTGCTGTACGCAACTCTGGTGCTACTGCTGTCGTTGAAGGTGTCGGCGATCATGCCTGTGAGTATATGACAGGAGGAACTGTTGTTGTTCTTGGAAGTACAGGAAGAAATTTCGCTGCAGGCATGAGTGGAGGCATGGCGTTTATCTACGACCCACACAAAACATTTGCTTTACGATGTAACCACGAAATGGTCGACGTTATCAATGTGCTTGATACAGAACAGCAAGATTTACTCCATCATCTTATTCACCTGCATTACCGCTACACCGAGAGCACTATTGCACAGCGTATTCTAGATACATGGATACCATCCGTGCAAGACTTTGCTCTTGTTTTCCCTCATGAATATCGCACATATCTTCTACATATGCGCCAGCGAGCAGCACAACATACATTTTACGAGCACAAACTTTCCGAAGTTGTTAGTTCGGCATGATACACAGATAACAGTCTGCGCAATGAACTAATAGCTTCTATATCTTCACTGAATCCTGTCAGATATTCTCTCTGTAACTGCTATGGGTAAACCAACGGGATTTTTGGAGTTTCAGCGCACAACTGCGCCAAAACAGAGCGTCGAAGAGCGAAAAAAACACTTTGGCGAATTTGAATACATACTGCCTGTCGCACAAGCGCAGGAGCAAGGTGCACGATGCATGGATTGCGGCACGCCATTTTGCATGTCTGGCTGTCCGCTAGGCAATCTCATACCTTCGTGGAATGATCTTGTCTATCAGAACGATTGGCGCACAGCTCTCGACCAGCTTCATGCAACGAATAACTTTCCCGAATTTACTGGTCGCACATGTCCTGCTCCTTGTGAGTCTTCATGTGTGCTTGCTATCAACTCTCCAGCAGTTGCTATCAAATCCATTGAGAATGCTATTATTGAGCGAGCTTTTGCCGAAGGTTGGATTATTCCTGAACCACCAGCATTTCGAACTGGAAAGCGCGTAGCAATCATTGGCTCAGGCCCGGCAGGATTAGCAGCAGCACAGCAACTCAATCGCGTGGGGCATTCAGTAACAGTGTTTGAAAAGAGCGACCGCATTGGTGGACTGCTCACGTATGGTATTCCAAATTTCAAATTGTCTAAAAGTGTTGTCGAGCGAAGAATTGAACAGCTTCGCGCCGAAGGCATCAAATTTTGCCTCAATACAGAAGTTGGTGTTAAGTTCCCGGCGTGGCGCCTACGCCGTGAATTCGACGCCGTCATTCTTGCAATTGGTTCTAGTGTTGAGCGCGATTTACCGCTCGAGGGTCGGGAGCTTTCGGGAATTTATTTGGCAATGGAGTACCTAACACAGCAAAATCGCATTGACTGCGGGGACACAATACCACACGAAGGGCGCATCGACGCTGAAGGAAAACACGTCGTCGTGATTGGCAGTGGCGACACAGCAGCCGACTGCATCGGTACAGCACATCGGCAAGGAGCAGCATCTGTTACACAGTTTGACATTCACACATGCCCGCCAGAGGCGCAGATATATAATGTCGACTGGCCCTATGTCCCTGCAGTGCTTATACAATCAACATCACACGAAGAAGGATGTCAGCGTATGTTCACAGTCCTTACCCAGCGCTTTGTTGGCAATGCAATGCAGCAGGTAGTTGCTATCGAAGCAGTACGTTTACATCGTAACCCTCGCCCAGAAGAGCGCACTATGCCACACCTCACCAAAGGAGAAAAAGTTCTCGTTGGGGCAGACCTTGTACTTATTGCTGTAGGATTTTCTTACCCCGAATATCAGCTTCTCCGCCAACTCGACGTTGAGACGACTAAGACAGGGAAAGTTGCGGTAAGAAATGGGGGGCATACATCTCAACCCGGTATTTTCGCAGCAGGAGACTGCACGCGCGGAGCATCACTCGTTGTCTGGGCAATTGCCGAAGGACGTTCTATTGCGCACTCCGTCGATGTGTATCTTATGGGAGAAAGTACACTCCCTAACCCATTACAGGATACCATCGTTATTGACCACCACACAATACTGACGCTGTAGTACGTACCATAAGACCCTGTGATTGCATGCGTTAATTAAGACTGCCGTTGGCGATGTTGATTCCGCCAACGATATAGCCAAACCCCTAATACAACAAGAGCACCAAGAATAAGCAAAGTTCTACCATATACGGTCAAGTACATATCCATCTGCAACCAGTTCTGCCCCAGTACCCAGCCTGCAGCTAACAATACAGCATTCCAAATTGCAGAGCTTATTGCTGAGAGTATGATGGTAGCACTAAGGTTCATCTCGGCAATACCAGCAACGATCGAAATGACTGCACGAGTGCCCGATAGGAAGCGATTCGCTATAATAACCCAGTATCCATACCGCCGAAACCACTCCTCAGCACGACGAATACTCTCTAGAGGCAGAAATTTCAAGCGCCTAGACTCTATAATTTTTGCACCATATCGCTGTCCAACAAAGTACATAACAACAAATCCAATAACACTGCCTAATGTAGCCATAATAAGCATTGGGATAAACCCTACTGTGCCAAGACCAACTAGTGTACCACAGAACACGAGAATAGTATCACTTGGAGAAGGTGGGAAAATATTCTCTGCAAGCGTAATGCAACACACAAATAGTAGCACCCCAAGAGGCGGCAGACCCTGAATATAGTGCACAGCGTACTCTACCATATCAAGTTAGGTGTGAACTAGCATACTTCGATTGCGATATTTCACAAAATTACGAAATTGTGCGCTGCATCGATGCATCATACAATCCTGTGAAAGCCGATTTTTCGTATGGATAAAAACACAATACTCCATAATTTTGCAGTGTTTTCATAGTCTTAGATCACCTACTTACAGCACATGAACATTCTTTCAAGCTACAGCGAATTTGGCACGCCACAACGGCGTCGTATTTTAACAGGAATTATTGTGCTGATTGCACTTTTGTACACCGGTCGTCTTGTACAGCTGCAAATTATCGAAGGAGAAGAATATCGTTCAAAGTCAGAACTCCAAGCAATCAAGCAGATTATCAAAGATCCTGTACGCGGTATAATGTTCGACCGACATGGTAGACTCATCGTCCACAACATACCATCACAAGCAATCACCGTAACCCCAGCAGAGTTTGATATGCGTACGCTGCCATACCTATCTGCTGTGCTCGATGTAAGTGAAGAAGAACTACGCTCAAAAATCGACCGATACCGTAAAACATCACCGACCATTCCAGTCAAAATTTATCGCGACGCTGACGCAAGAATTGTAGCAGCTATCGAGGAGAACCGTCTAGATCTCCCTGGTGTTGCTATTGTTGCAGAATCAAAGCGCGTATATGACTTTAAAGGGAATTCGCCACACCTTTTCGGTTATACGAAGGAAATCACTGAGCGGCAGCTTGCACAGCTAGGAGACTATTACCGCCCGGGAGATGTGATTGGGTATTCAGGAATCGAGTCAGAATTCGAGAACTTTATGCGTGGCGCTAAGGGTATTGAGTTTGCAGCGGTTAATGTACTTGGTCAACGTGTGTCGAGCTTCAATAACGGCAAGAGCGACATTCCTCCTGAGGATGGCTTCCACATTAAGCTTGGAATCGATATTCGCTTGCAAGACTATATCGACTCGCTACTGCGCCGGCGTGGAGCCGTCGTTGTTATTGAACCTAAAACAGGAGAGATTCTTGCACTTGTGAGTAAGCCTGATTACGACCTACGCAAATTTAGCGGGCGCACTCCCAAAGCAATTTATGATTCGATCGCGAACGACCCCGAAGCACCAATGTTCAATCGAGCAACACAGGCTGCCTATCCGCCTGGTTCCACATGGAAGATGCTCGTGGCACTAGCAGGATTGCAAGAAGGGATTATTGATGAAAACACAGCATTCCCATGTAACGGTATCTTTCGCTATGGGAATAGGACATTTAAGTGTCATGGCGGTGCTCATGGTGCTATTAATGTTCGGCGTGCTATTCAAGTTTCTTGTAACTCCTACTTCTACCAGCTTGCGCTTAAACTCGGTGTAAAGCGCTTTGAGGAATATGGGAAAATGTTCCGCTTTGGGCGCAAACACGCCGCCGACGTTATTGACGAAGGCACTGGTATTCTCCCATCGGAACAATACATGAACCGCCGATACGGTAGGAATGGCTGGACTGATGGTGTTCTCGTCAATTGGGGTATCGGTCAAGGCGAAGTTAGCGTTACACCACTCCAAATGGCAAGTTATGCTGCAACACTTGCCAATAAGGGACTATGGCATCAGCCTCATATTGTGCGCTCTATCATCGATGCAAAGTCTGGACGCGAACAGCCTCAATCCTACGCATCAGAGCAGATTCCTATCAAACCCGAATACTTTGACATTATTCACGACGGCATGCAGGCCGTTGTTGGTCAGGGTGGTACTGCTGCAGGCACTGCTATCGAGGGTATTGTCGTATGTGGCAAAACCGGCACAGCACAGAATGCGCAGCGCAAAGACCACGCATGGTTTATATGCTTTGCACCACGCCATGACCCCCAGATAGCAATGTGTGTAATGATTGAGCACGCTGGCGCAACCGGTGGCACAATTGCAGCACCTATAGCCCAGAAGATTCTTGAACGCTATTTCGAGCTGCAAAAGCTCGACCGTGAACGTTCTACTCAGCAGCCTTCTCCTCACGCTCATTCTCTCAAGTATTCTCATGCTCTTTCTCGAGCATACTAGTACTAGAGTTAGTCAGATTGACCAGACGTTTCACTCACAAGGGCTATGCGCACACCTCTAAGAGCCTCCATATCCTGTGGACTTATTGCTTGGTGTACAATATTTATAGGCTGCGATGCATCAGGCTTCGGAGACTTTTTCGGTAGTCCACAAATCAATGACTATATTGAGGACTACGCTGTGCAAGGATTACTTATTGTTGGCGAGCCAATTCACGATATTCGTGTTATGCGCTCGCTGCGAATTGACTCAGCATTTAGCCTTGATAAGGCGGCTGTACGCAATGCTGATGTACGGATTACAGAAGGAAGTCGTTCTATTCGCCTACAATTTGATACTACCACCTTTACCTACTATTCATCTGAGCGTGTTAAACCTAGCACAACATACACGTTTGAAGCACGCTTCTTGAAGCTTGACAGAACGACACAGGTAACCTTGCGAGGACGTACAACAACGCCAGCACAGGTTCAGTGGCTGCGCCCACCCAAAGACACCCTATGGTATCCCAAAGACACAATACGTCTTCCTTCGCCCGATTCGCTTCTCATAGCGTGGACACCCGTGCAGGGTGTTACAGATTACATCTTTTCCACAGAATGCCTAGACACGCTGGAGTATGGCAAATATTTGCGTCCCCCTACACCTGAGAAGAACAGACGCATTGAACGTTTCTTCGAGAAGAACCTACCTCGCTACAATGAGCCTGTACGCTCTGGCCTTCGCGCTGCTACGGCAAGCCCTGTTATATGGACAGCGTTTAAGTGGTATGGCATTCACGAACTTCGTGTGTATGCGCCAGACATTCACTGGCTTAATTGGTTTCGGCAAACAAATTTAGGACAAAATCCACGATTCAACTATCGCTTAGGAAGCATCGAAGGAGGCTTGGGAGTTTTTGGCTCAGCGTCCGTCGCTCGACATCGGACATTTCTCTACAAAAATCAACCATAGTACCTTCTCTACTTGTTGTGTTGTGCTTTCTCGCCCACTAGCTCTATTGAAATGGTCGCAATAGGCGATAATCCTTGCCGATAACAACGCTTGCCCGCACGTAGAGCGACGAATCAATACGCAGTACTCGCAGTGAATCAGCAATACCGAGTGCCCGAGCAATTTTCATTGCTGAAACTGAATCCCCAACACGGTCAATCACAAACGAACGCTGCACAGAGAACCGAGAATAATTGTCAATTTCTACAACATCGAATCCACATGCTCGCAAGTAGTTCATCATACGACGTGCCACGCCTTGATCGCCACAACCATTGAGCAAATTCACTTGAATCTGGTCGCCCTGACGCACAAGGTCATCAGATTGCTCAATATAGGGGTCAATAGTTGTTGTCAGATTCTTGTGAAGTACTGCAGCAAGCACCAGCAGAGCAAACGCTATGAGAATAACTACACTCACAACAATCGTCAGATTGCGACTGCGGAGTATGTGATTGAGATCCATAGCACAAGCGACGGTGTCAGCGTGGTACTCTGGTTACATCGTGCAATTATCAACAGATACTCGTGCATCTTAGCTATGCCGCCCTTACAATGCTACAGGTATGGCAAGTTCTGCAGCGCGCTCTCCCAAATTTAATGCTCCGATATATTCATAGCGATTAACACGATTAAGATTCTTATGGGCAACAATGCTCCAGCAGGTAGAAGAACCTTGAGCGCCAATATCAATTGACCAGCGTAGGAATATCTGCCATAGGCGAAACCACCAAACACCATACGTGCTATTGATATACTCTTCATTGTCCATCCAGTTGTCGTACCACTTGCGGATTGTCAGCGAATAATGAACACCAATGTTCTCGACAGTGTGAACTTCGAAATTCGCATTCTGTAAGCATCGAATGAGAAAGGCAAGAGGTGTGCTTGCATCGGCTCCAGAAAAGATATACTCATTCATAAACAGCCCCCAGATTAAGTCTTCCCAATGCTCACCCGCTGTGAAGATTCCCGGATTAGCACGCAGTCCTGCCTGCTGAAGATAGAATTTCCCATTATCGTCAAGCAAATCATAAACCTGCTTAATGAAGCGTTGAAACTTGCGTAGCCCGACATGCTCTGCCATTTCCAGGCAGGTAATTTTGTCGAATTTTTGGTGTGGGATGTCGCGATAGTCCATACACCAAATTCGTGCTCGGTCGCCCACTCCATGTTCGGCAATTTGTTGCATTCCCCAGGCATAACCCTCGCGTGCGATAGTTACCCCTGTTGCATCTGCACCAAAGTGCTTTGCTGCATATGTTACAAGTGTCCCCCACCCGCATCCGATATCCAGAAGGCGGTCGCCTTCTTTCAGATGAAGCTTGCGACAAACCATCTGCATCTTGCGATCTTGTGCCAGTTCTAGCGTATCATTTTCTATATCCACAAAGAAGCCGCTGGTATACACCATACGCGGACCTAAAAATGCCCGAAAGAAATCGTTTCCTCGGTCGTAGTGTGCACGCACAATACGCTCATCTTGCTTTTTAGAATGAAGAAGCACTTCAGGAATCATGCGCCGCACAATGAATCCGATATGGTGTAGTGTGACTCTGTAGCTGAAGTATTCATTTCTCTTTGTCATAAAGTCAAAAAAGCTTCCCCGAATATCGACCTCTTGATTGATATAGTCTTCAACAAAGTGTGCGAATGATGGTTTGGCGCCGGGCTTATAGCGAGCACGTGCCGATGCTGTTTTTGGCACGATGTAATCAAGAGCAGATGTATTACTGAGAGTCATTGGTATGTGTGGTTATAAAGTGTGATAGATGTGTTGGCAGGATTTCTACTGCACTTGCTGACTAAGTTTGTACTTCGTGCGCAGGTATGTCTCGACTTTTTGCTGCTCCTCGAGCGATAGTGCCCGATTGTATAGCAGTATCTCGCCAAGCTGTCCAGAAAAATACTGCACCGGTCCGCTATTCAAGCGCCCAATAGTAAAGCGTCGCAGATCGACAGGCTGCTCAGCAATGTTTTTGTGCAACGTTGGAGGCATAGTCGGACCAAGAGGATGACCACTCGCATCAATAATATCTGTACCATCTCCTTTTGGATCAAATGCACTGAAGTATATACCGTTGACCGCAGGCTGGCCAGGAGGTACAGCTTTCGCATTTTCATAGTCCGTTCCATATGCACCACTGGAATACAAGCGTTGAAAAGCAGCTCCACTTCCTCCGTATTC